>CAYRLR010000029.1:538-11721 GCA_964424975.1 uncultured Anderseniella sp. | reverse complement strand
ACCGCAACCTCAAGCTCGCCCGCAATGACATGGTGTTCTGGAAAGGCCATGTCGGGCTGATGCTGGACAGCTCCAGTCTGATCCATGCCAACGGGTATCACATGCAGGTGGTGGTTGAACCGCTGAGCAGTGCGATTGGCCGCATCGCCAGCCTGTACGGCCAGGTAACCGGCGTTTCAAGAGTGCCCGAGATGCACAAACCGGGCAGCCCAGGTGAGGCCCCTGTTCCCAAAGGCAGTCACGATTGACCCCGCATGGGGTCAATAATGCCTGTCATTGGTATATATTGCTATTTATCAGTAGCCTGTCTGACGGTTGACCACATTCAACAGGTCTTCGCCCGCCTCATGCCGCCTGATCTGGCCCAGCACATACTTGCACAGGGCACCGGGATCACTGTCGGCTGCATTGTGAGGGGTCACTGTCACCTTGGCGTGGTACCACAGCGGGCTGTCCGAGGCTAACGGTTCGGTTTCAAACACATCCAGCGTTGCAGCGCCGAGCTCGCCTGCATCAAGGCTGGCCAGGATATCGGCCTCGACCTGCAATTTGCCGCGTCCGGCATTGATCAGCACCGGTGCGCCCAGGGGGCCGGCATGGCTGAGTTTCGCGAACAGGTCGCGGTTGAGTATGCCATGGGTATCCGGCGTATGCGGCAGCAGGCATACCAGGATGTCGGTCACGCCCAGGAACGCATCCAGCTGGTCCCTGCCGGCATATGCCTTGACGCCATCTATCTGCTTTGCGGAATTGCTCCAGCCATTGACCTGAAAACCCAGGTGGACAAGTTTTTCGGCGGCATCGCGGCCAAGTTCACCCAGGCCCATTATGCCGACGCGCATCGCAGACGCTGGCCATTGCGGCCGCTCGATCCACTCGGCCTTTGCCTGGTCTGCATCCAGAAGCCGTTGCTGGCGATGGGTCATCAGGACATGCAGACAGATATACTCACTCATTCGCATGGTCAGATCGGCTTCGACGGCGCGCACCACAGGCACATCCGGTAAGTGCTGTTCCTGCAGTATATGATCAACACCTGCGCCGAGCGAAAAGATTGCCTTCAGATTGGGAAAACCCGTAAGAGAACCTTCCGGCGGATGCCAAGCCAGCGCATAATCAATGTCTTCAGGCGCGGTGTCGCCGTCAGGCCATTTGCAGACCTCAAGGTCAGGCGCGTGCTCTGCAAATCTCTTGATCCAGGGGTCTGGATCCGCTCTTTTTATGATCAGTGCAAGTTTCGTCATTGTTACTGTGCTATCTCCGCGCCATGGTCGGTTTTCAGGTCGAATGCGGCCGCAAGAAGGGCACGCGTATAGTCGGTTTCCGGCCGCTCGAAAATCTGCTCGGCCGGGCCTTGTTCCACAACGACGCCATTGCGCATGACAACCACATCGTTGGCAAGCGCGCGCACCACCTTCAGGTCGTGGCTGATGAACAGGTAGGCCAGTCCGTGGTCTTTCTGAAGCTTGCGCAACAGGTCGACAATCTGCGCCTGGACCGACATGTCAAGCGCACTGGTAGGCTCATCCAGCATGACGAACTTCGGTTCCAGCACCATGGCCCGCGCGATGGCGATGCGCTGACGCTGACCGCCGGAGAATTCATGCGGATATCGATCCATGGCTTCAGCAGGAACGGCGACTTCCTCCAGCACTTTCGCGATGCGCTCGGTGCGTTGGTCATAGGACAGTTCGGGTTGCTGGATCAGCAGGCCTTCCTCGACAATCTGGCGTATCGACATGCGCGGTGACAGGGATCCGTACGGGTCCTGAAACACCACCTGCATGTCCCTGCGCAACGGGCGCATGTCCTTTTCGGTCTTGCCGTCGATCCGGTCGCCCATATAGACAATTTGACCTTCAGAACTGATCAGCCTGAGAAGCGCCAGGCCCAGCGTCGTTTTTCCGGACCCGGACTCGCCGACCACGCCCAGCGTCTGGCCTGCGCGGACAATGACCGACACGTCGTTGCAGGCCTTCACATGACCGACAGTCCGGCGGAAAAACCCGCGCTTTATGGGGAACCAGACCCTCAGGTCCGTTGTCTCAACCACCACGGGAGCAGAGGCATCGGCCCTGGGCGGTTTTCCCTTCGGTTCAGCTTCCAGAAGCATCCTTGTGTAGGCGTTCTGGGGTTTCGCAAAAATCGCCCTGGTCTCTCCCGCTTCGACAATCTTGCCCTGCTGCATGACACACACATGGTCCGACACATGCCGTACAATGCCCAGATCATGGGTGATCAGCACCATTGCCATGCCGAATTCCTTTTGCAGGTCGCGCAGCAGTTCAAGTATCTGCGCCTGCACCGTCACATCAAGTGCGGTGGTAGGTTCATCCGCGATCAGCAGTTCGGGATTGTTGGCCAGCGCCATGGCAATCATCACGCGCTGGCGCTGGCCGCCTGACAATTGGTGCGGGTAGGCGCCGAGCCTGCTTTCGGCGTCGCGAATACCGACTTTTGCAAGCAGTTCCAAAGTGCGCTCGCGCGCCTGGGTTTCGCGCATGCCCTGATGGACTTCCAGTATTTCGCCAATCTGCCGCTCGATTGTATGCAGCGGATTGAGTGATGTCATCGGTTCCTGGAAAATCATGGTAATGTCGTTGCCGCGAACCCGGCGCAGATCACTCTCGTCGCTGTCCAGCAGTTCCTCGCCCTTGAATACCACGGATCCCGACGGGTGATGCGCGGCAGGATACGGCAGCAATTTCAGGATCGACAGGGCCGTGACCGACTTGCCGGACCCCGACTCTCCCACCAGCGCCAGTGTCTCGCCGCGTTTGACTTCGAATGACACGCCATTGACGGCATGGGTCACCGTTTCGCCCTGCCGGAAATCGACAGCCAGGTCAGTGACCTTCAGCAGCACATTGTTGTCGGTGCTCATGAGAACGTCTTTCGCGGATCCAGGGCGTCGCGTACGCCTTCGCCGATGAAGACCAGCAGTGACAGCATGATCGAGACCACGGCGAACCCTGTCAGTCCCAGCCAGGGTGCCTGCAGGTTTGCCTTGCCTTGCGCCAGCAGTTCGCCGAGCGAGGCGGAACCGGGCGGCAGTCCAAAACCGAGAAAGTCCAGCGCGGTCAGCGTGGTGACGGAACCCGACAGGATGAACGGCATGAAGGTGACTGTGGCCACCATGGCGTTTGGCAGCAGGTGCTTGAACATGATCTTGCGATCACTGAGACCCAGGGCGCGCGCGGCCCTGACATATTCAAAGTTGCGCCCGCGCAGGAACTCCGCCCGTACCACACCAACAAGCGCGGTCCAGGAAAACAACAGCATGATGCCCAGCAGCAGCCAGAAATTCGGTGTCAGGAATGCAGCCAGAATGATCAGCAGATAGAGTGTCGGGATTGATGTCCATACCTCGATAAAGCGCTGGAACAGCAAGTCGGTCCAGCCGCCAAAATATCCCTGTACCGCACCGGCCGCCACGCCTACCAACGACGACAGTATGGTCAGGACAAGCCCGAACAGCACCGATATGCGGAACCCGTAGATCAGCCGGGCAATGACATCGCGGCCCTGATCATCGGTGCCCAGCCAGTTCATGTTGCCGAACACACAGTTGATGTCGTCAACGCCCTTGTCGTAACGCGCGCATGCTGCCTCTTTTGACAATGATATGGCGGGTGGCGAGGGGGCCGGGCTGGGCAGTTCATTGTTGACTGTCTGATAGCTGTAGCGGATCACGGGCCAGATCACCCATCCGTTGGCAGCGACTTCCTCCTGGATGAACGGATCGCGGAAATCGGTTCTGGCAAGGAATCCTCCGAACTTGGATTCCGGATAATCCGCAAACATCGGCATCAGTATTTCGCCCTTGTAGCTGGCAATGATGGGCCGGTCATTGGCAATGAATTGCGCAAGCAGGGATGCGATGAACAGGAACATGAATATCCAGAATGACCAGAACCCGCGCTTGTTTGCCTTGAACAGGGCAAGTCGGCGCTGATTGATACCGGACAACCGGGACGGCTTTTGCGGTTTCAGGGCGACCTGGTCGATTGTGGTGCTGGCGTCCATGATCACACCTGCCGTGATTCAAAGTCGATGCGCGGGTCAATCCAGGTGTAGACGAGATCGGTCACCAGGTTCATCACCAGCCCGAGCAGGGAGAAAATATACAAAGTGGCAAACACCACCGGATAGTCCCGGTTGACCGCCGCTTCAAAGCCGAGCAGGCCAAGCCCGTCAAGCGAGAATATCTGTTCGATCAGCAGCGAGCCGGCAAAGAACGCGGAGATGAATGCACCGGGGAAACCGGCGATGACAATCAGCATGGCATTGCGGAATACATGCCCGTACAACACGCGTCTTTCGGTCAATCCCTTGGCGCGTGCCGTGGTGACGTACTGCTTCTTGATTTCGTCCAGGAAGGAGTTTTTCGTCAACAGTGTCATGGTGGCAAACGATGATACCGCCAGTGCGGTCAGCGGCAACACCAGGTGCCAGGCGTAATCCAGCACTTTCTGCCACCAGCTGAGGTCGGCAAAATTGTCCGATGTCAGGCCTCGAAGCGGGAATATGTTCCAGAACGAACCGCCGGCAAACAGCACGACCAGCAGGATGGCAAACAGAAACGATGGTATGGCGTAGCCAACGATGATGACGGCGGACGTCCAGATATCGAATTTCGATCCGTCACGTACCGCTTTCGCCACACCCAGCGGAATGGAAATCGCGTAGGAGACAAACGTCAGCCACAGGCCCAGCGAGATCGACACCGGCAGCTTTTCCTTGACCAGTTGCAGCACCGGTACATCGCGGAAATAGCTCTGTCCAAAATCGAACGTGGCATAATTCTTGAGCATGATGAAAAAGCGCTCGTGCGTCGGCTTGTCAAAACCGAATTGCACTTCGAGCTTCTTGATGAACTCCGGATCAAGGCCTTGTGCGCCGCGATACTTGAAACTGCTTTCACCGCCGCCTGCGCCGGCTGACTGTCCGCCGCCGATTTCTCCAGCACCGGTGCCACCGCCAATGCGCGCGGTTGCGCCAACATCGGTGCCGGCCAGTTGCGCAAGCACACGTTCAACCGGACCACCGGGCGCAAACTGGATGATGGCAAATGCGATCAGCATGATGCCGAACAGCGTCGGGATCATCAGCAACAGTCGTTTGGCGATATATGCGCCCATGCACTTTTCCGCTCTGGTTTCGGTTGTTGTCTGTTTAAGGCAGGTTTGCGTGATTCGCCCTTATGGACCGCGCTTCACACTAGCGGCCTTGGCGGCATCAATCCACCATGTGTCGAACACGCCTCTGGCGTAGCGCGGCTTGGATGCGGGTTTTCCGAATATGTCCCAATAGGCCAGCGTATGCGCGCCCTTGTACCATTGCGGGACCCAGAACTGCTCGGCCCGCAACGTCCGGTCCAGTGCTTTTGCCGCCGCCGTCAATGACTTGCGATCGCGGGACTGCATGATCTTGTCGACCAGCGCGTCCACTGCCTTGCTCTTGATCCCGGCAAGGTTGAAGCTGCCGGGGGTTTGTGCATTGGCTGAACCGAAAAACGCCTTTAACTCGACGCCCGGTGTTTCGGACATTGAAAACCGCTGCACGGCGACGTCAAAATCAAAATTCTTCAATCGTTCCTGGTACTGTGCGGCCTCCACCTGACGGATTGACGCGTTTATGCCAAGCAGCTTCAGGTTGCGCACATACGGCGCAATAACCCGTTCAAACCCCGGCGCGAATATCAGGAACTCCACGTCCAGGGACTTGCCCTGTGCGTTGACCCGAACCCCGTTCCTGGCTTGCCATCCGGCATCGTCCAACAGCTTTGCGGCCTTGCGCAGCTGTTTCCGATCCTGACCGGACCCGTCGGTGACCGGCGGTTCATAGGCCGTGTCAAACGCCGCGGCCGGCAGTTGCTCTTTCAGCGGTTGCAGCAGTACGAGTTCTTCTGCGGTTGGTTTGCCGGCGGCGCGCAGGGTGGAGTTTTCAAAAAACGAACCGGTACGCTGATAGGCATCGAAAAACAGGTTCTTGTTGGTCCATTCAAAATCGAAGGCCAGGTCCATTGCCTGGCGCACCTGAATGTCGGCAAACTTGTCGCGCCGCATGTTTAGGAAAAACCCCTGTGCGCCCGATGCACGATCATCCGGCAGGGTTGCCATGATCAGCCGACCCTGTTTTACCGCCGCAATATCATACTCGGTTGCCCAGCTCTTGGAGGTGAACTCCTCGCGCAGGTCCAGGTTACCCGCCTTGACGGCTTCAAGCTCAGCTGTCCGGTCGCGAAAATACAACAGCTTGATCTCGTCGAAATTGTACCGTCCGCGATTTACCGGCCTGTCCTTCGCCCAGTAGTCTTCGCGTCGTTCATAGGTAATGAACTGGCCCTGCTTGAGTTGCTTGACCTTGTAGGGCCCGGATCCGACCGGCGGCGTCAGCGTGGTCTTGTCAAACTCGTTGGCTTCGTAGAACGCCTTCGAGAACACCGGCAACAGCGCAACGGTACCCGGCAGGTCACGAACATTGGATCCCTTGAATGCGTAGGTTGCCTGATTGGATGCATCGACAGTGCAGGTTTCCACATCGCCCAGCGATATCTGGAAACTGGGATGGCCCTTGTCCTTCAGCAGGCCGAATGAGGCACACACATCTTCTGCGGTCAGCTTTGATCCATCGGAGAAACTGGCTGCATCGTCCAGCACGAAGGTGACGCTCATCCTGTCTGCGGCGACGTCTGCGGTCTTGGCGACAAGTGCGTACACCGCGTCCGGTTCATCCTGGTTGCGCACCATGAGCGTATCAAACAGCAATGACAGTTGCTGTGCGGGAACGCCTTTCAGTATATAGCCGTTCAGGCTGTCGAAGGTGATGCGGCCTTCGGTTCCCAGCGTGGTAATGCGACCGCCTTTTGGTGCATCCGGATTGACATAGGCAAACCGTTCGAAGCTCTCCGGCAGGGCCAGTTCTCCGAAGGCGGAAATGCCGTGGCGCGGTTCGGCCCAAGCCGGTAAGGCGAGCAGGCATACGCCCAACGCGCTTGCAAACATAGCTCGCATCAGGATTTAACCTTTGCTGCTTTCGCTTCGTCAAACCACCAGACAGACGGGAAGCCGATGGAATGATCCGGTTGAATGCCGGGTTTGCCGAAACGGTTCCAGTAGGCAACGCGTTGATAGGGAATGTGCCACATGGGCACGACATAGTGGCTCCACAACAAGGCGCGGTCCAGCGCCTTTGTGGCAGCGACAAGTTCCGCCCTGTCCCTGGCAAAAATCACCTTGTCTATAAGCTGGTCAATGGCTTCGTTTTCGATGCCGATCAGATTGCGGCTGCCGTTTCGCTGCGCGGATGCCGACCCCCAGAAATCGCGTTGTTCATTGCCGGGCGACAGGGATTGCCCCCAGCTGCCGACAATAATGTCAAAGTCGAATGTCTGGGTGCGGCGGGTGTACTGGCTGTCGTCTACCGTGCGCACCGTGGTCTGGATGCCGAGCAGTTTCAATTGCTGCACATAAGGCAGCACGATGCGCTCGAACAATGGTGACACCAGCAGGAACTCGACCGAAAAGGCCTCGCCTTGCGCATTGCGCAGAACCTGCTTGGCATCGACTGTCCAGCCGGATTCCTGCAGCAGTTTGGCGGCGGCGCGCAGATTGGCGCGCTTGTTCTTCTGCGAGCCGTAGACCGGGTTGGTGTATTCGGTTGTGAACACCTCGGGCGGCAACTTGTCCTTCAAGGGCTCAAGGATGGCAAGCTCGGCATCGTCCGGTGTGCCTGTGGCCGCCAGCTCGGAGTTTGAAAAATAACTGTTGGTCCGCACATACTGGCCGAAGAACAGGTTCTCGTTGGCCCATTCAAAATCGAAGGCCAGGTTGAAAGCCTGACGGACACGCGCATCGGCAAACTTCTCCCGCCGGATATTGAAGGCGAAGCTTTGCATGCCTTGCGAGTTTTTAAGGGTGATCTCTTCCTTGATCACATCGCCTCTTTTTACGGCCGGAAAGTCATAGGCCGTTGCCCAGTCCTTGGAGGAGGATTCAACCCGAAAATCATATTCATCACCCTTGAACGCCTCCAGCGCAACGGTGCTGTCACGATAGTAAGCGGTGAAGAGTTCATCGAAATTATTGGTGCCGCGATTGACCGGCAGGTCCTTGCCCCAGTAGTCATCAACCTTTTTCAGGGTGATGGATCGCCCTGGTTTCACGCTGGCAACCTTGTAGGCGCCGTTGCCCAATGGCGGTTCCAGTGTTGTCTCGGACAGGTTTCGGGTTTCGCCCTTGTCGTTCGTGCCTGTCCACCAGGTCTTCGACAGCACCGGCAGTTGACCGACAATCTGCGGCAGTTCGCGATTGCCGCTCTCCGAGAATCTGAACGTTACTTCCAGGTCGCCGGTTTTTTCGCCTGACGTCACGTTCTTGTAGTAAAAATTGTAGGCCGGATGCGATTTTTTCAGTTCGCTCATAGACCAGATGACATCTTCCGGTGTGATCGGTGAACCATCATGGAAGCGCGCCTCGGGGCGCAACTTGAATGTGACGGAAGAAAAATCACCCGGCATTTGCACAGCTTCGGCAATCAGACCGTATTCCGAGCTGGCCTCGTCGTACGACGACGTCATCAGGCTGTCTATTGTCTGACCGATCAGGCCGGTCGCATTGCCCTTGAAAGTATAGGGGTTGAGACTGTCAAAACTGCCGATCGAGAACAACCTCGCCCGCCCGCCCTTCGGCGCGTCCGGGTTCACATAGTCAAAATGGTTGAAACCTGCCGGGTATTTCAGATCACCGAACAGCGACAGTCCGTGCCGCCATTCGACTTCCTGTGCCTGGACACTGTTTTGAATTGAAAGGGGCAGGCCTGCAGCGCCTGCAGCGGCGGTTAGCTGGAGTAGGGTTCTGCGGTCAATCAAGGTCGGCTCCTGTGTCAGGCTTCGGACAAAGCAATAGCGTCACGTCATGCATGTGAAGTCTATGGGCTTCCTGCACATAATAAAACACCGGCAGCAGGCTACCGGTGTGAAATCTTCGTAATAAAGACGTGAAGGACACAAGCCCCTGTCAGTCGCCAGTTTATTCCTTCGGCGGCTCTGTCGAACCATCCATTGCCTTCGGCTCTTCCGACGAAGGTTGTGCCTCCGTCGGCGGTGCCGCTGACTCCACGGGCAGGTCAACAGGGCTTGCAGACAATGTCCGCAGATAGGCCAGAAGGTCAGCCCGCTTGGCATCGTTTTTCAGACCGCCATAGCCCATTTTTGTGCCGGGAGCCCAGTCCTTTGGCTTGAGGATGAATGCGTTCAGGTGCTCAAAGTCCCATTTTTCAGACGCCTTGCTGGTGAGCGCATCAGAATAGGCAAACCCCTCGTGAGAGGCGACGGCGCGATCAACAATGTCGTACAGATTCGGGCCGACCTTGTTGGCACCGCCATCTTCTGCCGTATGACATGCCTTGCAGGCCTTGAACGCCGATTCCCCTTTTGCAGCGTCAGCGGACGCCATCAGGCTGGCAAGCGAAACCGTCGGCGCTTCTGCTGCGGCGGCCTTGCCGTCGTCTCCACCTTCGGGAATCTCGATAGCTATTGCCGTTTGTTCAGGTTTTTCGGCGTGATAAATGCCTTCTGATACGATATTCAGCCCCATCACAAGCAAGGCAGCGCCCAGCAAGGCTCCTGCAATCTTGTTGAATGTCATTGTGTCCATTCCGAACATGCTAGCCCTCAACCCATCTTATGTGACATCGGGTACCGCCATCGAATGACTTTACCCCTTCCAATTTGGCGCGGAAACTAGTTGTTTCTCTGCGTCCGCGCAACACTTATAAGGCGCAAAGTGTCCATATGCCGCGCTGTAGTTCGGCAACATATAAAGTCTGTATGACAGGGAAGGTTTGTTAGCATGGCGGCCAAAAGCCAGAAAATTGCCTATCAGGGTGAACCAGGTGCCAATTCTCATATCGCGTGCATGGAGGCCCGCCCCGACTTTGAACCGTTTGCCTGCCGGACTTTCGAAGATGCTTTTGCCGCAGTAACCTCGGGCGAGGCCGGTCTGGCAATGATACCGATTGACAACACGGTGGCAGGCCGCGTGGCTGATATTCATCATCTCATGCCGTCATCTCAACTGTTTATTGTCGGTGAACATTTTCTGCGGGTGCGCCATCAATTGCTGGTATTGCCGGGCACAAGGGCTGAGGAACTGAAACGGGTTACCTCGCATACACATGCTCTGGGCCAGTGCCGCCGGCTGACGGCTGAGATGGGCCTTGAGGCTGTCGTTGCCGTGGACACTGCCGGTGCTGCTGCTGCCCTTGCCAGGTCGGGCGACCGCACGACGGCCGTAATCGCCAGCAGGGACGCCGGTGAAATCTACGGACTTGAGGTGTTGCGGGCCGATATCGAGGATGAAGACCATAATACCACCCGGTTTGTGATCATGTCGGCAGAACCGGATGATGCACTGCCAGAAGATGCCCCGGTCATCACCTCGTTCATTTTTACGGTGCGCAACGTGCCGGCAGCCCTGTACAAGGCGATGGGCGGGTTTGCCACAAATGGCGTCAACATGATCAAGCTGGAGTCATACGTGGACGGGTCGTTCAACGTGGCCCAGTTCTATGCCGACATCGAGGGACATCCGCAGGACAGACCGGTTCGCCTGGCGCTTGAGGAACTGGATTTCTTCACCAGCTACCTGCGCGTGCTGGGGGTCTACAAGAGTTCGCCGCACCGGCTGGAACTGGCCAGGCGGCGCGCGCAAATGGACACTACCGCGTGAGACTGGGTTGGTATCAGCTGTTCAGTATCTGCCTGATCAGATGATGGGCAATTGAAATGTCGGGCGGCAGCCGCAGATCGTCCGGGTGGCTGCCATTGCCCATGGCGGTGACCTCGTCGAAGCTGAACCAGCGCGCATCGTCAAGTTCGTCGTGATCGATGGTGATGGCTTCGCTGATGGCTTCGCCGACCATGCCCAGCATCAGATTTGCCGGAAACGGCCATGGCTGGCTCATGACGTAGCGCACATCGCCAACCCGGATGCCGGATTCCTCGAACACCTCGCGTCGCGCTGCGTCTTCTGCCGTCTCGCCGGGTTCCACAAAGCCGGCCAGGGTTGAATACATCCCGCTGGCAAACCGTGCCGAGCGCCCGAGCAGCATCGAGCGGCCCCTGGTGATGGCAATAATCGCAACCGGGTCGGTGCGCGGAAAGTGTTCGCCGGTACAGG
>CAYRLR010000029.1:0-528 GCA_964424975.1 uncultured Anderseniella sp. | reverse complement strand
ATCCGCTTGTATCCGCCATCGCCCTGGCGGGTCGATGCACCGCAGTTCGAGCAGAACCGGTGGCGTGCGTGCCAGTGCAACAGCGCGCGTGCCTGTGCCGCCAGACCGAGGCTTTCATCGTTGATCAATCCCTGCAGGGCAATGGATCTGAGGTCGAGCGCGACCATGCCGTCTGCCGGCTCAAGCTCACCATCGGCGGCCTGGGCTGCAAAATGGTTGATGCCGTCGGTATCGACACCCAGAAATACCGGTTCGGTGCCGTCCATCAAGGCGGGCAGGTCGTCGTTCGACCACCACTGCATGCCGCCACTGCCGGCAGGTCCGGCATGAACCATCAGCCTGTCTGCTGAAAACACCGCAATCCGGGTGCCCGGTGCATTGAGTTTTTCCGAATACCAGCCCGGTTCACTGCGATGACCGGACAAGCGGTCAAGTTTACCGTTCATAAATGCCGGGTGGGTTCGGGTCACGTCAGGCACACCTTTGCTGTTTGTTTGAATGAATTGGCTGGATGAAATCATCTGCAAT
>CAYRLR010000028.1:0-12022 GCA_964424975.1 uncultured Anderseniella sp. | reverse complement strand
TCTTGGCGATGCGGGCCTCGCGTTCGCCTTTCTGCACGGCATGCACGATGCGGCGGAATTCAGGAATCTGCAGGCCGGTATCGGATGCAAGCGAATGGATTTCCTCGCGGATGTCCTTGATCGTATCCTTTTCCTTGGACACGAAATCTTTCCAGCCATGCTTGGACAGCCGCGAGATGCGGCGCAGCCAGTTGGCATCAAGCTCTTCGCCCTGGTATTCCTCCAGGAAGATCTTGCGCGGCACCTTGTGGCTTTCAGCCAGCCGCAACAGGCGGCCTTCCAGCGAGATCAGGCGGCGGTTGATATCATACAGTTGCTCAACCAGCGCCTCGATACGTGCCGCGTTCAGGGACAGTGATTTCACATCCTCGATGATCTCTTCACGCAATTTGCGGTAACGCCGGCCCTGGGACGGGGAAAGTGCCGTCTTTTCGGACACTTCCTGGTCCTGCAACTTGCGCAGCGATTTATAGGTCTTGGCGATGCGGTCGAAGGTTTCGAGAACGTGCGGCTTCAGTTCCGCTTCCATTGCGGCAAGCGATACGTTTGCTTCTTCGTCCTCATCATCGTCATCGTCGTCGGGTTGCTGGGCAGGTTCGAAATCATCAGCCGACAACACGTCGTCACCGCTGCTGCGCGAACGTGTTTTGGCACGCATTTCTTCGGCGGCTTTTTCCCGCTTGTCGGCTTCTGCCTTGCGGGCTTCCTTTTCCTTGCGTTCACGCTCTTCCGGCGTAGGAGCTTCAACCTTCTTGGCATCAGGTCCGGCATAGGTGGCTTCGAGATCAATGATGTCCCGCAGCAGGATTTTGCCTTCGTTCAATTCATCACGCCAAATGATAATGGCCTGGAATGACAATGGACTTTCGCACAACCCGGAGATCATCGCCTCACGGCCAGCCTCGATGCGCTTGGCAATGGCGATTTCGCCCTCGCGCGACAGCAACTCGACCGTGCCCATTTCGCGCAGATACATGCGCACCGGATCGTCCGTACGATCCGCCGACGCCGGCGTATTGGAAGTTGTCTTGACGATACCGGTTTTGGCGGTTTCGGCAACTTCGGTGGTGTCTTCGGTTTCTTCTTCCGTCTCAACCACGTTGATGCCCATATCGGTGAGCATCGCCATGATG
Organism: uncultured Anderseniella sp.; assembly: GCA_964424975.1. Classification (GTDB taxonomy): domain Bacteria; phylum Pseudomonadota; class Alphaproteobacteria; order Rhizobiales; family Aestuariivirgaceae; genus Anderseniella. The sequence goes on along the minus strand of CAYRLR010000028.1, from coordinate 10,889 downwards.
TCCTCGATCTGTTCAGACGATGTATCGTCTGACGGCAGCACCTCGTTCAACTCATCATAGGTCACGAACCCGCGTTGCTTGGCGAGCTTGATCATCCGCTTTACCGCGGCATTGCTGAGATCAAGTACCGGTCCGTCAGCGACTGTTTCAGTCGTTTCCGCATCGTCAGCCGGTTTGTTGGCTGCAGCAGTCTTGGTGGCTGCTGCGGTGCTGCGTGCCTGTGCTTTCGCCATGCCTGTACGCTCACTTTTCTGTTTCGCGCTGGATCCGCACTCTGTGTAGAGGGCTGTCACAGCACTATTGATTCGCTCGTTCGGTTTGCATGTGTTTATGCGGGATACCGCGTTAAACATGCCTTAATCATGTTTGGCCTGCCGCCAGAGCCGTTCGGTTTGCCTATTCAAGCTGTCACTGGAACCAGGTACCCGGTTTGCCTATCCTGCGGGATTTGCCGTTCTACCGGATGCCTCTCCATAACCGTCGATGGTTGCCTCGGCTCCAGTCATGGAATTCAACTGATCCCTCACCTCGTTGAGATGATTGAGATTTTCCTCGGTCGGATCTTCGGCAAGACGCATTTCTGCGCGTTTTAGTTCCTTTTCCAGTGTCACCAGCTTCCGGTTCATCACCACCAACTGCTTCAAGCCCGTACGAGCATCTGCATCTGCAGCATCCGTACCGGCAAACCAGCAATCATGGTGCCTAGCCTGGGTATCGAGTGCATCAAGAATCGCGCCCATCCCGGTCTGGATTAAGTGGTCACGCAAGTCGTGCTTTTCAAGGTCTGCCCCAGAGGCGCACGTATCTATGATTCGTCGGCGCAAAGAGTCAAGCTCGCTTGTTGGCACATCCATCGAGACCAGGTCATCAATCATCTCTTCTGCCAGCGCTGGATGGTTCGCCAGCGTCAGCAGAATCAGTCCCGTCCGGCGCTGGGTGGCTGCGTCATGAACCGGGCGTCCGGCCAGCGCGCGAAGTTGTGGCGAGGCCGGGGTTTCAATTTCCCACGGCTCCTTTTGCCAGCGTCCGCGACCGCCTGCCGATGCCCGCGCACCACCAAACTTTCGGCCACGTGATTTCTGCCATCTGGCGCCACCAGGGGCCTGCAGCAAACCCGCAACCCGTTCACGCATATCATCGGTATAGTATTTGCGCACTGTCGGGTCTGCTATTGCATTGACCGTCTGCATGAGATCGGCCTCGAAACGGGCTTTGCGTTCAGGCGTCGATCGGTCATTGCGCGACCAGGCACGCCGCCACACCATGCTGGCCATGGGTTCGGCTTGCTCAATGGCCTGTCTCACTGCCTCCGGTCCCCCGGAATTCAACAGATCATCGGGATCAAGCCCTTCCGGCAGCAGCACAAACTTCAGTGAACTGCCCGGTGTCAGCCGCTCCAGGGCAAGGTCAAGCGCCCTGTAGGCGGCCTTCAACCCGGCATCATCACCATCAAAGCACAATACCGGTTCCGGCGTGACCTTCCACATCATGGCAAGCTGATCTTCGGTAAGCGCCGTGCCCAAAGGGGCAACCGAATAGGGCAAGCCGGCGCGCGTCAGAGCAATGACATCCATGTAGCCTTCGCAGGCGATCAGCGCGCCTGCATCATGGGCAGGCTTGCGCGCCTTGTCCATGTTGTACAAAACGGTGCCCTTGTGAAACAGCGGCGTGTCAGGTGAGTTGAGGTACTTGGCCGGTGCATCCGGGTTCATGGCCCGTCCGCCAAAGGCAATCACGCGGCCTCTGGGATCGCGGATCGGAAACATGATGCGATCCCGAAATCGGTCATAGCCGGATTTGCCGTCATCGGGACGGAAGACCAGCCCCGCCTCGTCCATCTGGTCAGCTGCAATGTTTCCGGCCGCCAGCGCCTTGGACAACGCATGGCGATCATTAGGTGCAAAGCCTATCCCGAACTCGCGTTGAACGTCGCCGGACAAGCCGCGATCAGACAGGTAGCCACGCGCCCTTGCGCCTGCTGCCGTCTGCAATTGCGCAACAAAGAACTCCTGCGCCAGGTCCATTACATCGTACAGGTTGGCACGGCGCTCTTCGCGCGCTTCTGCTTCAGGCGAAAGCTGCGGCAGCTGGAGCCCGGCTTCAGAGGCCAGCCGCTCCACTGCTTCGGGAAACGGCACGCCTTCTTTCTGAACCAGATAGGTAAAAATATCGCCGCTTTCCTTGCAGCCGAAGCAGTGATAGCGGCCTTTCCGATCCTCGCAGTGAAAGCTCGGGGTCTTTTCTCCATGAAACGGGCAGCATGCCCAGAAATCACCCTTGCCGGCATTGGTCTTGCGCTTGTCCCATTGCACAGACCGGCCGATGACCGAAGATATCGAAATCCTCGCCCTTATCTCGTCCAGAAATGACTGCGGAAAACGCATGTTCCACCCGTATGACCCAATCCGGTCATCAAGAATTAGCACGGTATCAGTATCGCGGCATACTGTTATACCAAAGCAGGCAATTATTGACCCGTTTGACCGGGGTTCACACCCCGGGCCTCGTTGACAACACTTATCCGTCCGGCCTGATCACATCATCCGCCATGGGCAATAGATCAACTCCAGCCGGCTTGGGAACCTCTATTTTATCGGTGAAAACTCTCAACGCGCCCAATACCGGCGAGCCGTTGGGAAGCCTGAACGCCATCATCAGGCGCTGATAGTTGACCGGCTCGGCCGGACCTCCCTTGGTTCTGGCAAGGGTCGTGGCAATGTGATCATATCTCACTGTCCCCTGCGCCAGGGTTTCATCATAAGCGTGCGAAACCAGTCGATCAGCATCGCTGGCCATAAGGTCATTTGTCAGAAATGATCCAACTTCACTGCGCGCCCAATCCAGGCCAAACCAGTGTGCCATCGACGACTGGTCGCCTACATGTATGTAAAGCCATTTTTCCTGCTGTTTGCGAAACATTATGATCTTGGGGCGTATCTCATCGATCAGCGGGTGGTCTACATTTCCCTCTGATTCAGTCCAGGCACGAAAACATTGCCGAATACTGCTGGTTCCCAACCGCCACACATCACTCAATTTGTACTGCTGACCACAGAAATACCTGCCATCATCCAACTCCACCGTCACCTGCTGCAAGTGCCCAATGACATCAACACTACCTGCTACCCAGTCTGCCATGTGCCTGAGGGTCCAGTCGGCGTTTGTCAGGTGACGTTGCCCGTCTTCGGTCAAGCTGTACCCCTTGGGGCCTGGCACCAGCAGATCACAACCAAGTAGCTCTTCCAGCTGGGTAATGTGACGACGCACCGTCTGGCGCGTTATGCCAAGTTCGCCAACGGCGCAGGTCAGGTTCTGGGTTCGCGCAAGAACCACGAATGATCGCATCATCTCGACCATCATTGGCGGGGTGGAAACGGCTTTACGGCCAGGTTTTTCAATCATGCTGCGTTTGACGCCATCAATTTCAATAATTGCCCTGCTCCCGGCAGCACCGTACGCCGGTTAGATAAATTTTACCATGGCGAAAATACATTCACCGCACCCGACACACAGACTTACAGGTCAGTAATGCGTTCTTGCAGTTGATTTTGACGTCACCTAACGAGATATTGTCGCCCAGATATTGAGACACAGCCCCTTGCGGGCTGCGTATCAGTGGGTGCGATTGGAGGAGATTGCGGAGTACTTGCTCCCCCCAGTTAAGGCATCGTGATCAATTCAGGGTTGCACCCACTGACTACCTGTCATCGGCATATTTTGGCCAAAACCGCCAAATCTAGCCAAGCAGGTTTTTCACAACGGCTCCGGCTTTGGAAAAATCCATTTGACCGGCATGACGTTCTTTCAGAACGCCCATAACCCGCCCCATGTCTTTCAGGCCTGATGCATCCAGTTCCTTTACCACGCCGGACACCACGGCCTCGATTTCCGCATCGGAGAGTTGACGCGGCAAAAACTCTTCGATGATCTCAATTTCAGCCTTCTCGGTCGCTGCAAGTTCCGGCCTGCCACCTTTCTCGTAGGTCTCGGCAGATTCCCGTCGCTGCTTTATCATTTTGGACAGAATTTCCTGCATTCCGGTTTCTGTCAGGCTGTCATCTCTGCCCGTGCCGCGGTTCTGGATTTCGCGATCCTTGAATGCAGCCGAAATCAACCTCAGGGTCGACAACCGGATCTTGTCCTGTTCACGCATGGCCTCTTTCATGAGGGCACTGACCCGGTCACGAATAGAATCACTCATCTGTATTGCCTTTCATGGCAGGGCGTCAAAATGCAGGGCGACAACACTCGAATTGATACTCTCACCGCATCAACCGCGCAAGCGGCAGACGGGAAATGCCATATATCATGCTGAATCACGTGAATTGTCTGCGCGCCAGCGCTTGACGAAGGCAGCACTGCTATCTAGTTTCCCGCGAGTTGTCCGAACGCAGTTTTTGCGCAAGGCTTATCCTCTGGAAAAAGGCCAGGAATTTCCTGGAAGGTCGATGCCGCCCATAAAGTCATCTTCTCGCACGGCAAGCCCAGCAACCGGCCGTGGCGTCACAACCACGCCCGCCTGGACTGAACAGGTCAGGACAGCCCGCCTTGTTCTGGCCGACGGAATGGTCATCGAGGGTATGGGACTGGGCGCAACCGGCAATGCAACAGGTGAACTTTGCTTCAACACTGCCATCACCGGGTATCAGGAAATCCTGACCGATCCGTCCTATGCCGGCCAGATCATCACCTTCACGTTCCCGCATATCGGTAATGTGGGAGCCAACGACGAAGACATTGAAACCTTCAACCTTGCTGCCACGTCCGGTGTTCGCGGATGCGTCCTGAAAGCCTCAGTCACCGATCCATCCAACTATCGTGCCGCAAAACATCTCGATGCCTGGTTGAAAGCCCGCAATATCGTCGGCATTACCGGGGTGGACACGCGGGCAGTTACCTCTCTTATCCGTGACAAGGGCATGCCGAATGCTGTTATTGCTCATGATCCAAAAGCAAAATTTGATATCGCTTCATTGACCCGGCAGGCAGCCGACTGGCCTGGCCTTGTCGGCATGGACCTGGCCAAGGACGTTTCCTGCACCCAGCGTTATGAGTGGGATGAAACCCTATGGGACTGGCACACCGGATTTGGCCGGCAGGACAATCCGCAGCACCATGTTGTGGCAATTGATTTTGGCGCCAAGAGAAACATCCTGCGCTGCCTGGCACAACATGGCTGCAAGGTCACGGTGGTGCCCGCCAGCACAACCGCCGAAGACGTCCTTGCCCTGCAACCGGACGGCGTGTTTCTGACCAACGGACCGGGCGACCCGGCCGCAACCGGTGAATATGCAGTACCGGAAATCCGCAAGCTGATCGACAGCGGCAAACCACTGTTCGGGATTTGCCTCGGCCACCAGATGCTGGCGCTGGCACTTGGCGCCAGGACTGTGAAAATGCACCAAGGTCATCACGGCGCCAATCATCCGGTCAAGGACCACACTACCGGCAAGGTTGAGATAACCTCCATGAACCACGGCTTTGCGGTGGATGCAAAAACCCTGCCTGACGGTGTCACCGAAACCCATACATCTCTGTTTGACGGCTCGAACTGCGGCATCCAGCTTGAAGGAAGGCCGGTATTTTCGGTGCAACATCACCCCGAGGCATCTCCCGGTCCGCAGGATTCCCACTATCTGTTTGCCCGTTTTGCTGATTACATAGCCGCTTCCAAAAGCTGATTCCGGATCCGGCAGGCACGATATGAAAAAGACAGATATAGCCACCATGTTCGGTGCCACGGATGTGTCCACCTTTCTTGGTTTGCCATCATGTGCAACACCTGACCAGGTAAGCGCCAGGGCCGCCATCCTGGGCGTGCCCTGCGCCACACCTTATGCCTCTGTCGGTCCGTATTGCGCTGCGGGACCCGATGCCATCCGTACAGCAGCGGCGTCTTATGCAGCCAATCTCGAGCATATGGACTTTGATTTTGCCGCACCGCTGCTGCCAGGCGGTCCGCAAGATGTCTGTGATCTGGGCAATCTTGGCTACGTCGAGGATAACGCAGCCAATCGCGAAGCAATCAGAACTGCAGTTTCCACGATAGTTGATCGCGGTGCCGTGCCGGTTGTACTGGGGGGTGATGACAGCATTCCGATCCCCATGCTTCAGGCTTTTGAGGGCCGTGGCAAGTACACCATTGTCCAGATTGACGCCCATATCGACTGGCGCGATGAAGTTGACGGTGAACCCTGGGGACTGTCGTCCACCATGCGGCGCGCGTCGGAGATGGATCACATCGAGCGCATCATACAGATCGGTGCCCGCAATATCGGTTCTGCCCGGCCAGGCGATTATGCGGACGCGCTGGCCTGGGGGGTCAAGTTCTTCACCGCCCGCGATATTGCATCACACGGCATGGCACCGGTCGCCGACGCCATCCCGGAAGGGTCCAGCGTCATTATCTGTTTTGATTGCGACGCGCTTGATCCGGCAATCATGCCGGCCGTCATCGGGCGGGCACCGGGCGGCCTTGCTTACTGGCAGACAATTGAATTGCTGACTGCAATTTCCGGCAAGGCCCGGATCGCCGCCTTTGACCTGGTGGAATTCATGCCCGACAAGGATGTTGACGGACTTGGTGCGCTCACAGCCTACCGCATGGTGGCAGTGCTACTGGGTCTCGTTTGCCGCCAGTAGAACCAAGGCTGCCGGACCGCGATCAATTCACGAACTGCAGCTTTTTGCCACCTGCGTAATAGCCGTCTGCCTTTTGTTCAAAACTGCGGCAACCGGCCCCGCGCCCAGGAAACTCGCCGGACGGGTCATACCGATCACATATGCGCCCTTTTTCAGGCCACCATTTGCCTTTGCCGGCACCTGCAGTGGATGTCCAGTCCAGGTCGCCGCCCTCTACCAGGGTAATGGTTGCCTTTTTTCCATCAATACGCGAGGCAAGCATCTTGCCGTTCAGAAATTCCTTGATTTCCGCAGCCGCCATTTTGCCGCGATAGGGCGCGCTGGCATCGCCACTGCCACTGTCAGATGCTACAAGCCCGGCTTGCACAGGCGCCTGCGGTTTGACCTTCTTGCGCGGCACGGGAACTTGCTTGACGACCTCAGTCTTGGCCCTCGCGGCATCAGCCTTGGCAGCCTTGCTGCCCGGCTTGGCCCTTGGCACAGGAATATCCGATGCTTCCGTGCCATCTGTTGCCGCCTTCGCGGCATCGCTATCAGCCCTCGACCAATTGCCTGCCCGCTTGACCGCGTTGTCATCGGAAAATGCCCGGTCACCCGCGATAACATCAGGTATGTCCGCTGTAGCAACGGTAAAGCCAAATGCGGCCAGCAACACAAAAACACGTCTCATAAAGAACCTCTGTAACAATCCGTTTCCGGACAAAGCCTGAGTTGATAAGACAAGTTAGCAGCACTGCGGCGCAATCTCAACGCCGTGTGAGAAGTCTTCTGTCGAGTGCTGTCGCCTTGACCATGGCATACACGGCCTTGCCGGGCTTCAGTTTCAGTTCATGTGCAGATGCCCGGCTGATCCGCGCACGTACAGCCTGACCGGCAACCGATAACCTCACCTCGGCAAAAGCAGTGTCCGCTTCAGCCTGAACTTCTTCTACCGTGGCTGGCAGCACATTGCGCAAAGACAGCCCCTTGGGTTTTACCAGACCGATGGACACGTCACGAGCCCTGATACGCAGCCGAACAATTTCTCCCACCGGAAAGTCCAGAAACGGCACTTCGACATGCACGCCTTTGGCCATCTCCAGCCCGGTCAGGGCGAATGTTGTGTTCTGCGTCTTCACCGTTGCTTCAATAATCGATCCGGCCTCGAACCTGCCGGTAAACGGGGGCAAGTCCAGTCGCGACATCAACTCGGCCGACCCGCCGCTTGCCTCGATGCGCCCGCCTGCAATCAGCACCAGCTGGTTGGCAAGCCGCACCACTTCGTCAATCTGGTGCGTTACATAAATGACCGGGACCTGAAACCGCTCCGGAATCTGCTCAATGAAATTCAGTGCCTGGGCACGCCGTTGTACATCCAGCGCACTCAGCGGTTCGTCCATCAACACCAGCCGGGGCCGGGTCAGCAACGCCCGCGCCATGGCCACACGCTGTCGTTCCCCACCGGACAATCCCTGCGGCATGCGCTGCAAAAGATCTGCAATATCGAACACCTCGATTACATCGTCGCGCAAAACTTCGGGTCCGTCGCCCTTGGCGCGGCGCTGCGCGAACGCAAGGTTGCCCGCCACATCAAGATGTGAAAACAGCCGCGCATCCTGAAACACATGCGCCACCGGACGTTGATGTGCCGGCACGAATATATCCGTGCTTGACCTCAACCAGTCATTGTTGTCGAAGCGCACAACGCCGTCCGCGCCGCGTTCCAGGCCTGCAATGGTGCGCAAGGTCATGGATTTGCCAGATCCATTCGGCCCAAACAGAACTGTTACGCCGTCGAGCGTCAGGGTCTCTGATACAGCAAGGTTGAACCCACCGCGAACCAGACTGAAATCCAGATCAAGTCGGCTGGCACTCATTGGCCCACCTTCAGCGGGATAGACCGGTTCACGGCAAAAACCCCGACCAGCACCGCAAATGACAATAACAACAGCCCCGCTGACAGCATGTGCGCAGTTGCATAGTCAAGCGTCTCCACGCTTTCATAGATTGCAATGGATACAACTTTCGTGCGGCCCGGAATATTGCCGCCGACCATCAATACAACCCCGAACTCTCCCAACACATGGGCAAAACCCAGTACGGATGCCGTCACGATGCCGCGTCTGGCCTGGGGAAGACCAACGTTGAAAAACCGGTCAAGCGGACCTGCGCCCAGTGTAGCTGCATCCTCCAGGGGCCCTGTGCCCATGTCCTGAAATGCCTGCCGCATTGGCTGCACCACGAATGGCAGCGAGTGGATCATCGAGGCCACTACAAGTCCGGTAAAGCTGAAAGTCAGCGTTTCTCCTGTCAGGCTGACCCACCAACCGCCCAGCCAGCCGGCAGGCCCCAGCAGGATCAGCAGATAAAACCCCAGCACGGTAGGCGGCAGCACAAGCGGCAATGTCGTCAGCGCTTCAATCGGTATCTTCATCCGGGAATGTGTGAACGCCAGCCACCATGCGACCGGCGTCGCCAATATGAGCAGCAACACCACGGAGATAGTGGCCAGTTGTGCCGTAAGCCAGATCGCGTCGAAAACCTCAGCCGTCACGGGCGGGACACTCCATAGCCGAACCGGTTGATGACCCTGGCCGCCTTGTCTGACCGCATGAAGCTCAAGAACGAATGTGCGACGATATTGTCTTTGGCCCGCATGGTCAGCACACCATCCTGCAAAATGGGTTCGTGCAATATATCTGGTACATCGATCCAGTGTCCCCGTTGATCATCAGGCAGGCTGGCAAGTTGTGACTTTGCAATCAACGCTGCCGTCACATTTCCGGACGCGGCCATGGCAAACGTCTGGCCGATGTTCTCGCCATAGACGATGCGGCTTGCAAGCGTTTTCAACAAGCCCAGCCGATCAAGCGTCTGCTGCGCGGCCAGACCATATGGTGCCAGTTTCGGATTGGCCATGGCAAGCCTGGAAATTCGCGCCGCATCAAGTGTTTCAAGCGCAGTTCCGGTTAACGGCAATGCATCGCGCGACCACAACACCAGCGCACCTGTTGCGTAGGTGAACCGGCTGTCCGCCACAGCCGCTTTTCTGGCGACCAGCAATTCGGGCCGCGCCTGGTCCGCGGCCAGAAAAACATCAAACGGCGCCCCGGCCAGTATCTGGGTGGCAAGTTTGCCCGTTGAACCGGCCACCACGACCACCGAGTGGCCCGTGTCCGCCTCAAAATCTGCCGAGATATCGCGTGCAGGCAGCAGAAAATTGGTGGCCACGGCTACAACCACTTCACCGGCATTCGCCGAAGACGGGTGCAATCCCATCAAGATCATGCCGGTTAGAAGCCAGCCGAGCGCAAGTTTTTTCATGAACGGTGCATACACCAGAAACGGCAACGGAGTTCAATAATTCACCATGAATTTCTCGAAAACACCGAAAAACAGGCGTTTTTTCATATGTCTGATTCCTGAACGACAGATGAACGGCCCGTTCAGCCAACATTCGGAACGGCTCGACTAGTGTGATCTTCATCGAACAACCTCCGGCACCCCTCAACAGCCGAATTAACCAGGGAGGATAGCAAATGACAAAGACATTCACAGTAGTTGGCCTGGCAGGCGCGCTCGTCATTCTCGCAGCCTTCTCATCCATGCCTGCCCCGGCAATGGTGACCAACGAGACCAACGTCACGGTGATCTACAAGACCAACCCGAACTGGCCGATACGCGGCATGATCAGTGTTGATCCCTGTGACATTCGCAAGTGTCAGGAGGTTTGACGCAACCGAGTAACAACCTTTGCAGAACCACTATCCGGGGCAGCCCCTGGATGGTGTCAGGGAACCGGGCCGCGACAAACGCCGCATGACCCATCCGCCCCTCTCGCCATGCTCGTCTGGCGTGGCCCGGTCCCTGACTTGGATTCCTCGGTGACAGTCATTATATGACATATCAAGAGACTGACAGACTGCCCTAGTCCTCTCTACCCCTAGAGGATCTCCCCTGCAAACCGGGACAGACTGTCAAAACTCGGAAGGGCCCCGCTCACAAGCTGTGACGGGGCCCTTTTTTAACGTGAAGAGGATGCGCGAGTTTACTCGACGATCACTTTGGCACCAACCTGGACCATATCGTACAAGGAGATCACGTCTTCATTACGCAGGCGAATACAGCCTGACGATACGGACTCACCAATCGTCCAGGGCTGATGGGTACCGTGAATCCGGTACAGCGTGTTGCCCAGATAAAGTGCGCGCGCACCGAGTGGATTGTCTTCGCCGCCTTCCATGCGGACCGGCAGGTCTGGCTCGCGT
>CAYRLR010000027.1:0-12115 GCA_964424975.1 uncultured Anderseniella sp. | reverse complement strand
GGCGACCGGCCCGGTTGTTCGAGATCTCTCATGGAAGCAATGCCCTTTCGCGCGTGATGCTTGCTCTGACACTTATGGGAACGATCAGGTGCCGACCACCAGAGGCGATGTCAACCTTTGCAGTGTCGCCAGGGCACTCAGCGCGGTGATTTTTCCGGTGGGCGGGTTTTCTTCCGTGGGAATGTTCTGGATGGACATGGTGAAGTCGGACGAGTCCGACTTTGCCGTGATGGTGTGGGTGTTGTGCTGCACGGTGGGATCGGCCCAGATTTCCACCATCGTCCGGTCCGGCCCGATGCCGGCCAGCCCAAGGGCTGCTGCCACGTTGACATTGGCAGGAAACCCCCGTGCCGCCTCGCGCGCGGTACCAGAAAAAACCATCAGGGGCTCCGTGACCGCGTCCAGATCAACACCGGTGGCAGCAATGTGCGGCGCGCCCTTCAGCCCGCGCGGCGGCTTGCGGGTGACCATGGTGATGGAAGAGACATTGCCCTGGGCAATCGCCTTGACCGCATCAAGCCCGATCAGCGCCCCGGTCGGCACCACGATTTTAGCCCCCGTGGCGCGCGCCTGGTCCACCAGGTCAGGCCGGTCGAGCAGCGCTCCCACCGACAACGGAATGAAAACGCAGCCGTTCGAGATGGCCGACGCGGCGAGGTCGTCAAACACTGCCCTAGGGGCACATTCCAGCACCACATCGCAATGGGCACCAATCTCGCCAATCGGCACGACTTCAGGTCTGTGCGCAAAGCCTGCAACATTGTCCGCTGCCCTTTGCGTGTCACGTGCGGAAACGGCAGATACCACCATGTCGCCCGCGTCCCCGGCATCGACCCGTCTGGCCACAGCCAGCCCGATGGTGCCGAGCCCGGCAATGCCGAGGCGCAGTCTGCCAGCCTGTTTCGGTTGTCCGTTCATGTACTTCTCCCGCCCTGCGGGACCGAATGCGGCCCCGCGCAATTGACTCACCCGTGGATACCCTTAGTCTTTTTCATTCGCCCGGGGCAAATGCTCCGCGAACAATAACAAAAACAAATATCACCAGGGAGAAGTACATGCGTTTCGCCAAATCACTTATGGGCGGCATTGCCATTGCGGCAGCCGCCATTGCAATGTCTGCCCCCGCGCAGGCACTTGATATGAATTGCACGACAGCCAAGCTGATCGTGCCGTGGAAGGCCGGCGGCGGCACCCACATCATCTTTTCACAGATGGAAAAGACCATCCAGGAAATGGATGTGCCGGTAAAGCTGCAGGTCGTGACAATACCCGGTCAGGGCGGCAACAAGGGCGCCAAGGAAGTCCGCAAGGCCAAGCCTGACGGCTGCACCCTGTTCGCCATTCACCAGAGCGCCATTGTCGGCTTCCTGAACGGCCGCGTTGACTTTACCTGGGACGGTTTCGACATGGTGGCGCAGGTCACTTCGACGCCGGAAATCATGGGTGCAGCCGGCAGTGTGCCGTTCAATTCGATCGAGGAACTGATAGCCGCGGCAAAAGCCGCACCCGACACCATCGAGCTTGGCGCAACGTTCGGATCAACCAGCCAGTTCATGTGGCTGCTGTTTGAAGACCTCACCGGCACCAAGTTCAGATATGTTCCGTTCGATGGCACCAAGGAGCGCATTACCGCGCTTTTGGCCAACACCATCAAGCTTGCCACCATCAACATACCCACGGCGAGGAAGCACCTGGCAACCGGCGATCTGAAGGCGTTCGCGATTGCCGCTGACGCGCGCTCTCCCCTGCTGCCCGATCTGCCAACGCTGAAGGAACTCGGCGTCGACATGACCTACTCGCTCGACCGCGGCATTGTTGCGCCGAAAGGCACACCGAAAGAGATCATCGATTACTGGGCAGGCGTGATCAAGCAAGCCGCCGAAAACCCTGAATTCAAGTCATCGCTTGAATCCAAGGGCACCCAGATCAAGTATCGCAATGCCGAGGAATATGCAGACTGGTTCAAGGCCGAGTACGATGCTCATGAAAAGGTCGCCATCAAGGTCGGCATGTTCAAGAAGTAACCGGGTGTAAAAAACCGAATGGGGCCGGACACCATTGCGGTGTCCGGTCCGCTCTATCCAGTTTCACCTCAACTACCAGTCTGGCACCGGCATCCATGCGCGCACTCAACAAAGACACCATTGTCGCAATCCTGCTGCTGGCCTTCTGCGGACTGCTGGCATGGTCATCGCTGCACATCAGGCTGCCGGGATACGGCACCTTGAAACCGTCCACGTGGCCTCAGATCATTGTGGCGGTTCTGACGCTGTTCAGCGCCATCTATTTTGTTCAGTCACTCGGTTACACCAGGGATGTCAGTGGCAAGGCGCATGGTCGAAAACCCGGAGTGAGCGGGTTTCTTGAGTATTTCCGCAATCCGATCATCTGTTTCGCGATCTATTTCGTGTTCCTGGCGACCCTGCCCTGGACCGGCGCGCTGATCGGCGGCATAGCGCTTGTGTTCGCCCTGCTCACCGTGCTTGGCGGCTGGAGCGCCCGCGACCTGGTCCGCCATGCAGTTTATGCTGTTGTCTCCATGGGTTTCATGTGGACCCTGTTCACCTTCGGTCTCCGGGTGATTTTGCCTGAGGGCGAAATCTTCTCGATCCGATAGCGGCAAGGCAGCACCCTCATGGAACACATCCTCGCAGCACTCGCCGAAATCACCACGCTGCACACGCTGGTCCTGATGAGCGCCGGTGCCATTGCCGGCCTGCTGGCAGGCGCCATTCCCGGCTTCACCATCGCCATGGCCGTGGTCCTGGCCCTGCCGTTCACGTTCTCGATGACCGCCTCGCAGGGCATCGCCACCATGATCGGAGTGTATGTCGGCGGCCTGTCGGGCGGGTTGATGTCGGGCATCCTGATCGGCATTCCCGGCACGCCGTCATCGGTTGCAACCACGTTTGACGGTTTTCCGATGGCCCGCCAGGGCCGTCCCGGCCTGGCGCTTGGCCTGGGCGTATGGTCGTCATTTTTCGGCGGCACCATCGCCGCCGTCTGCCTGATCGCCATTGCCCCGCAACTGGCCCGCATCGGGCTTGAGTTTCAGCCGTGGGACTATTTTGCACTGGTGTTCTTCGCGCTGACCATCACGGCAAGCCTGGCCGGCAAAAGCCTGATCAAGGGTCTGATTTCCGGCGCGCTCGGCCTGCTTATCGCAACCGTCGGCGAAGAAGACATCAATGGAGTCTCGCGCTTCGACTTCGGCTCCGACTATCTGCAGGAAGGCTTTGCCTTTCTGCCGGTGCTGATCGGCCTGTTCGCCTTCAGCCAGTTGATGAGTGACATACGCGACCCGGCCGAAGCCAGGCGTTCGCTTGCGCAGACCGGTGACATCGACATTCGTATCGAGCACATGAAGGCCGCCAGGATCGTCCTGTCGAAATGGAAGAACCTGGTGCGCTCGTCGCTTATCGGCATATTTACCGGCATCCTGCCGGCAGCAGGGTCATCGATTTCCAATATCCTGGCCTATGACCAGGCCAAGAAAGCCTCCGCGACCCCGGAGAAATTCGGCACCGGGTTTGAAGACGGTATCATCGCACCCGAGGCTGCCAACAACGCCACCGCCGGCGGCTCGCTTATCACCATGATGGCGCTGGGGATTCCCGGCGACATCGTCACCGCCGTCATGCTTGGCGCACTGTTGATTCACGACGTGGTACCCAGCCCCAGCTTCATCACCGAAGCACCCGTGCTGGCCTACTCGATCTTCATTGCCTTCTTCTTCGCCAACTTCCTGGTGCTGTTCTTCCAGTCGATTGCGCTGCGGCTGTTCGTGCTGGTGACCAAGGTGAAAATGTACGTTCTGGCCGGCATTATCCTGGCCTATTGCGGCATTGGCGTCTTCGCGCTGCACAATATCGTCAATGACATGTGGACATTGCTGATTTTCGGCGTGGTCGGATATGCCATGCGCAATCTGGGCTTTCCGCTGGCACCAATGATCCTGGGTGTCGTGCTTGGACCGATTGCCGAGCGCTGGCTGGCCCGCGCCGTGGCCATCTCGACTGACATGAGCAATTTCATCACGCATCCCTGGTCGGTGTTCTTCCTGACTCTGAGCCTGTTTTCCATGGGCTTCGGCATATATCAGCGCGATCGCGGCAAAAAGCGCTGGACGCTGTATTACACGCCGTTGATGGTGCTGGCACTGACCCCGGCCATGTTCATGATGCAAGGCTTCATTCGTCCCGGCATCGGCATTGTGATGCTGATTGGCGGCCTGTATGCACTGTATCAAGCCCACAACAAGGCCGCCGGGTTCGATCCTGCTGCCGGAGGAACAACCTGATGAGCCTGCCCGTTATCGCGATCCTGATGCCTGGTGACATGGGCAGCGGCGTCGGAGCCGCGTTGAGCAGCGCCGGTCATGAAGTCGTGACCTGCCTGGCCGGGCGCAGCGATGCAAGCCGCGCGCTGGCGGCAAGAGCCGGCATGCGGGATGCGCAAAGCCTGGTGAAGCTGGTTGAACGCGCAGATATCATCCTGTCGATTTTGCCTCCGTCTGCCGCAGTCTCTCTCGCCCGCGACATCGCAACAGCCATGGGCGAGGCCGGCAAGACACCGGTCTATGTGGACTGCAATGCCATTTCCCCGGCAACCGCGCGCGAGGCAGGCGGGCTGATTTCCGCAGCCGGTGCCGTGTTTATCGACGCCGGCATCATCGGTCTTGCACCCGGCAAGGGCGGCGGCCCCCGGTTTTACGTGTCCGGAGAAGATGTGTCCGCCATGCAGTCGCTTGACGGCAAGGGCTTCGAGGTCATCAGCCTTGGCCAGGAGGTCGGGCGTGCCTCGGCCATGAAGATGGTCTATGCGGCTCTCACCAAGGGCACCTGGACGCTGCAGACCGCAGTCATGCTGGCGGCGGAAAAACTCGGGCTGACGGAAGAACTGACAGCGGAATTCGCCTTCAGCCAGAAACCGGCACTGGACGCCATGCGCGCGCGCATTCCCAGGTTGCCGGCTGACTCCGGGCGCTGGATTGGCGAGATGGAGGAAATCGCGGCAACGTTTGCAGATGCCGGGGTTACATCCGGTTTCCACACCGGCGCGGCAGACATTTTCCGGGTGCTGGCGCAAACCCCGTTTGCCAGCGAGACCCGTGAAACCATTGATACAAATCGCTCCATGGAAGATGCACTCAAGGTGTATGCACAGGTAAAAACCAACAAGGACTAACTCATGCACAAACGTCAACTGGGCACAGGCGGCCCGGAAGTTTCAGCCATCGGTGTCGGTTGCTGGAGCTTCGCAGGTGCCTACGGGCCGACAACCGAAGCCGAAAGCCATGACACGCTGGCCGCAGCGATCGAACTCGGCATTGATTTTCTCGATACCGCGAACGTCTATGGCGCCGGTGTGTCGGAAAGGGCTATCGGCTCGTTCATCAAGGATCACCCGAACAAGTTCACCATCGCCACCAAGGCGGGGATTTACCGTGATCCCGACACCAATGTGCGCAGTTTCAACAATTCTCCCGAGCACCTGCGCGACGCACTGGAAAAATCCCTGCGCAATCTCGGCCTGGACCATGTTGCACTTTACTATATTCATCGCCGCGAAGCGGACCGGCCCATAGAAGACGTCATGGAAACGCTGGTGCGCTTCAAGGAAGAAGGCAAGATCGGCGGCATCGGGTTCTCGGAAATCGCCCCGTCATCACTGCGCCGCGCCCATGCGGTGCATCCGGTCATGGCGGTACAGAGTGAATACTCCTTGTGGTCACGCAGTCCCGAGCTTGGTGTCATACAGGCATGTGAACAGCTGGGCGTCGCATTCGTGCCGTTCTCGCCGCTGGGACGCGGCATGTTCGCTGACACGCTGCCCGATCCTGCAACTTTCGGAGATGGCGATTTCCGCAAAGGCAACCCGCGTTTTGTCGAGCCGAACTTCTCTCATAATGTCAAAGCGCTTGAGCCGTTCCGCGAGTTCTGCAAGAGTCGGGTTCTATCTCCGGCCACAGTGGCAATTGCCTGGTGCCTGGCGCAGGGATCGCACCTGTTGCCCATTCCCGGCACCCGCTCGCGAAAGCACCTGGAGCAGCTGGCAGCAGGCGCATCCCTGGACCTGAGCCCGGCTGATCTCGCCGAAATCGCCAGGTGCCTGCCACCCGGTTTTGCCCATGGCGACAGATATACACAAGCGCAGTGGCCCGGTGCCGAGCGCTATTGCTGAACGAGAACAGATCCAAGGACACAACAGATGAGCGATATACTTCTGGTCTCCAACATGAAGCCGCATATCCAGGAGGCCCTGGCGGCACACCATACGCTGCACCGGCTCTACGAGGAAGATGACAAGCAGGCGTTCCTGGCCTCTGTTGCAGACCGGGTTGAAGGCGTTGCCACGATGGGCAAGGCCGATGCCGGCCTGATCGACGCGTTGCCCAAACTCAGGATCATTGCAAGTTTCGGTGTCGGCTATGACGGCGTCAATGCGGCTCATGCAGCGTCGCGCAACGTCATCGTTACCAATACGCCGGACGTGCTCAATGATGACGTCTCCAACCTGGCTGTCACACTGGTGCTGACCTGTTCACGCCGTTTTTGCGAGTGGGAGAGATATGCCCGTGCCGGACGCTGGCAGAAAGAGGGCGATCCGCCATTGGCGCGTGCCATCAGGGACCGCAAGGTCGGTATCCTGGGGCTTGGCCGGATCGGCAAGGATATCGCCCGCAAGCTTGAAGCGTTCGGATGCGTGATCGGCTATCATGGCAGGGCTGAGCAGGCCGGCCAGGCCTACCAGTTTTATGGTGATCTGGTGGACATGGCGCGTGACTGTGATTTCCTGATCGCCATATGCCCCGGCGGTGACGCCACCAGGGGCATCGTCAACAAGGCTGTGCTGGAAGCACTCGGGCCCGAAGGCACCTTCATCAATATCGCGCGCGGCTCGGTGCATGATGAAGACGCGCTGATTGAAGCCCTTGAAAGTGGCAAGCTGGGGTATGCAGGGCTGGACGTATTTGAATCAGAACCGAAAATTCCCGAACGCCTGCGCAATCTCGACAATGTCACCCTGCAGCCTCATCAGGGCTCGGCGACCATTGAAACCCGGCGCGCCATGGGCGACCTGGTGGCCAGCAATCTGTTGAGTTTCCTTGACGGCAAGGGTGCGCTCACACCGGTGGCGGAGTCCGCCGGCATAAAATAAGCAAACCTAACCGGTCCGGCGCGCCGAGGTCTTGTCGAGCCCGCGCATCAGGTCGAAGAACTTTTCCCCCTGCACCGTCACATGCAGGCGCAGCAGGGTTGCGGCGGCCTGTTCATCGCCGGATTCGACTGCCCTTAGGATGTGCCGGTGTTCATCCAGCGACTGCCGGATACGGCCACGCACCCCCAGCTGCAACCGACGGAACGGCTGCAGCCGCTTTTGCAGTTGCAGGGCCTGGGATTGCAGAAATCCGTTGCCGCTGGCCTCGTACAGGACCTGATGGAAAGTTTCATTCTCGCGATAATAGGCATCGCGGTCCCCGGTTTCCTCGGCCTGCTCGCATTTACGGCAGGCTGCAGAAAACGCCTCGAGCTGGGCATCACTTATGCGCTTGGCCGCAAGCCTGCCACACATGCTCTCCAGTTCGCCCATCACCTCGAACATTTCGACCACCTCGACGAAGCCCGGCATACGCACGAAGGCGCCGCGACGCGGCTTCATCTCCAGCAGTCCTGACGCAGCAAGTTGATGCAGGGCTTCGCGGACCGGCGTGCGCGAGACCCCGAAACGGGTGCACAACCGCACCTCGTCAAGACGCGCGCCATCTTCGAACTCGCCGGTCAGAATGGCTTGTTCGAGCGTTTCGCGGATGCGATCTGCGGTTCTTTCGCTCATGGTGAGGGCGAGCATAGCCATATTATCGTGCATCCAACAAGGCGATTCTTGTATACAATCGGATTGACTCCTGTACGCAAAGTCGTAGTCTGCAATCACTGACCAGTTTCGTCAGCCAACGAATTCAACACGAAAAAACGTCCGGTCAACTTACAAGCCGGATCGGGAGGACTACATGAAACTCAAACTGACATCACTGATAGCCGGTCTGGCAATGGCGACAGCCCTGTCAGGCGCTGCCTATTCGAAAGAACTGCGCCTGTCGCATCAATGGTCGACCAAGGATGTGCGCCACAAGGTGGCCCAGATCGTGGCCGACGAAGTCGCTGCCGCTAATGTTGATCTCACCATCAAGATTTTCCCGTCCAAGTCACTGTTCAAGCCGCGTGAGCAGTACAGGCCACTGTCAGCCGGTCAGCTCGACATGACCGTGTTTCCATTGTCATACGCCGGTGGCCAGCGCGCAGAATACAATCTGACGCTGATGCCCGGCATGGTGAAGAACCATGACCATGCTGCACGGCTGAACAAGTCGGACTTCATGAAGAAAATCGAATCCATCATGGCAGAAGATGATGTGCGCGTCGTGGTGCACGGTTATCTGGCCGGCGGGTTTGTCGGCAAGGACAAATGCATCACCTCTCCTGCCGATGTGAAGGGCCAGCAGACACGCGCTGCCGGCAAGGCTTTTGAACAGATGCTTGCTGCAGCCGGTGCATCGATCACCTCCATGGCATCATCTGAAATCTATCCTGCGCTGCAGTCCGGCGTGCTGACGGCTGCCAACACGTCGTCGTCATCGTTCGTTTCCTACCGCATCTACGAGCAGGTGAAATGCTATACGCCGGCCGGCGATGTAGCCTTGTGGTTCATGTATCAGCCGCTGTTGATGAACAAGTCTGCTTATGAGGCTCTGGACGACAAGCAGAGGGCTGCTCTTGATGCGGCAGCCGCCAAGGCCGAAGCCTTCTATCTGGAAGAGGCCAAGAAAGAAGATGCTGCCTCGGTCGAGGTCTTCAAGAAGGCCGGCGTTGAAATCAAGAACATGACGCCGGAAGAATTCAACCAGTGGCGCGAGATTGCCAAGGGATCTTCCTACAAGAACTTTGCGGATAATGTCCCGGGTGGCCAGGCGCTCATCGACATGGCTCTTGCCGTCGAATAACCGGAAACCGCACTCTTGACCGGAGGTGGCTCGCCGCCTCCGGTCACATATCGAAACCCATCATTTTCTCTGTAGAGCACCATGGGGTCAACTGAACCCGTAAAGTTGCTCTAACACTTTGGAAACGATCAGGTTCATGGTTTTTGGTTGAATCGACCGGAAATCATCCTGATCTGCAGGATTGAGGCAAGCAAACCATGGCGTCTGACGCAAACTCCAACTTGTCAGGCCCCGGTGAACGGACCGGCTGGCTGAAAGCCGTTGATGCGATCTCGACCCTGTGCGGGTGGGTCTCGGCGGCCATGATCCTGGTTTCCGTCGCCATCACCTGCCAGATGATCTTCGTGCGTTTCGTGCTGAACCAGTCAACCATCTGGCAAACCGAGGCGGTCACCTTCCTGATGGTTGCAGCGACGCTGATCGGTCTGCCTTACGTCCAGAAACTGCGCGGCCACGTTAACGTGGACCTGATACCCCTGATGATGAGGCCACCGGCTCGCAAGGCGCTGGCCCTGTTCACCCTGTCGGTGTCGATCATCATTGTCGCGCTGATGGTGGTCTACGGGTTTGAATTCTGGCACACCGCATGGTCAAGAAACTGGAAGTCGGACACCGTGTGGGGTGTGCGATTGTGGATACCCTACCTGGCGATGCCGGTCGGGTTTGGCCTGCTGCTGCTGCAACTGGTTGCCGACCTGGCGGCTGTTGTGACCGGCCTCGACAAGCCGTTCAACATCAACAAGGAGACCCGCTGATGGACCCGCTTTTGCTCGGCGCCATCCTGGCGGTGGTAACAGTGTTGGTGTTGTTTTCCGGCGTGTCGGTGGCGGTTGGACTGCTGATCGTGTCGGCAGGATTCCTGCTCATATTTGACGGCGCCCGCTCGCTGCAGTTACTGCCGGAAATCTTTTTCGGCAAGCTGGACAATTTCGCGCTGCTGTCCATCCCCATGTTCATCATCATGGGCGCGTCCATCGCCTCGACGCGTGCCGGTGCTGACTTGTATGAAGCACTTGATCGCTGGCTGACCCGGGTTCCCGGCGGCCTGGTGATTTCCAACCTTGGCGCATGCGCCCTGTTTGCCGCCATGTCGGGCTCATCTCCGGCAACCTGTGCCGCCATCGGCAAGATGGGTATTCCGGAAATGCGCAAGCGCGGAGATCCCGACGGGGTCGCTGCCGGCTCGATAGCTGCCGGTGGTACGCTCGGCATTCTGATCCCGCCATCAGTCACCATGATCGTCTATGGCATCGCCACCGAGACATCCATCGGACGATTGTTCCTGGCCGGTGTCATCCCGGGCCTGTTGCTGGTCACCCTGTTCATGATGTGGTCGCTGTACGACACCTGGCGGTCCGGCGCAGTCGATGCGCTGTCGGGACGAAGCTTTACCTGGAAGGAACGCTTTGAAATCCTGCCGCGCGTGTTGCCGTTTGTCGGCATCATACTGGGTGTCCTGTATGCAATGTATGGCGGGCTTGCGACACCATCGGAAACCGCGGCTGTCGGCGCGCTGATGTGCCTGGCCGTGGCCATCATCATCTACAAGCTGTGGAGCCCGAAACTGCTGTGGGACGTGTTGCGCGATTCAACCCGCGAAAGCGTGATGATCCTGTTCATCATCGCTGCTGCCGGGGTGTTTTCCTACATGCTGTCTTCGCTGTTCATCACTCAGTCCATTGCCGAATGGATCGGCACGCTGGACGTGAATCCATGGGTCTTGATGTTCGCCATCAATATCTTCCTGCTGATCGCGGGCTTCTTCCTGCCGCCGGTGGCCGTCATCCTGATGGCCGCACCCATCCTGCTGCCTATCGTCATCAGCGCCGGATTTGATCCCTACTGGTTTGCCGTTATCTTGACGATCAATATGGAAATTGGTCTGATTACGCCGCCAGTGGGCCTCAATCTGTACGTGATAAACGGCATCGCACCGGAAATCTCGTTGCGCACCATCCTGGTCGGATCCCTGCCATTTGTCGCATGCATGGTGATCGCCATATTGTTGCTGTGCCTGATGCCCAGTCTGGCAACCTGGTTACCGGACTACATCATGGGACAAGCTGTATGAGCCGAATATCGTATTTTCAGGACCTGTTATCGAGCCTGTTCGAGCGCCGCGCATCCAGTGCGGCCAGCCCCGACGCGCGTGACATTCTGGACTTGTGCAACGCCCTGCTGGCCGACACCGGTGAAGTGACCGGCCTGCAGACCGGTTCTGCCCTGCTGGGCAAGTATGCGCAGGCTGACCAGCGCCGGAAGCTGGCGTTCTTCCAGAGCCTGGCCAGTGATTTTGACATCGACACCGAAGCACTCGCGCAACGCACCAGCGACTATGCGAACGACCGCAGCGCGAAAAATCTCACCAACCTGCTGGAGGTCGCCGAGCCACGCCGGCAGGAACTGCTGCGCAGGCTGAACGGTGTACCGGGCGGCACCGAGAAACTGGTCCGCATGCGTGAAGACCTGCTTGAAATTCTCAACGAAGACGCCAGCCTGTCGCGTGTGGATGTTGACTTCGAGCACCTGTTTTCATCCTGGTTCAACCGCGGGTTCCTGGTTCTGCGCCCGATTGACTGGACCACGCCGGCACACATTCTCGAGAAAATCATCAAGTATGAAGCCGTGCACGCCATAGACAGCTGGGATGATTTGCGCCGCCGCCTGCAACCTGCGGACCGGCGCTGTTTTGCCTATTTCCACCCGGCCATGCCCAATGAACCATTGATCTTCGTGGAAGTCGCGCTGACCGCAGCCATCGCCGGATCGATCCAGGCGGTGCTTGCGGAAAACCGCGATCCCGTGCTGCCGGAAGATGCTGCCGCTGCGATTTTCTACTCTATCTCGAATTGCCAGAAAGGCTTGCGCGGCGTCTCGTTCGGCAACTTCCTGATCAAGCAGGTGGCGACCGACCTGGCATCCAGCCTGCCCAACATCAAGACCTTCATTACCCTGTCGCCGATACCCGGCTTCATGGCATGGCTCAAGGCCCGGGCGGACGCGGACCCCAAGGGCGCCGAAGCCGCGTTCTATACAATCGCCGGTGAACTGACACCGGACAACGCCGATGAGGCTACGCCCGATGTGGTTGCCGGACTGAAAGCGCTGGCTGCA
>CAYRLR010000026.1:10581-12244 GCA_964424975.1 uncultured Anderseniella sp. | reverse complement strand
ACCCGGTATTCTGTACGGTGTGGACCACGGCAGGCCTGCCGAGTGTAAACCTGCCTTTGCTGTCGGGATCGGCAGGTTTGCCCATAGGCGTCCAGCTGATAGGCTCCAGCGAACACGATGATCGCCTGATGACTACGGCGCAATGGCTGGTGACTGCATTGGCAGGTAATGAATAATCTGCATCGCAACCGGTGCAACAAGGAGTACGAAACGATGGACATGGACATCATCAAGAAAATCACCGGGCTCATTGGCTTGGGCCTCATGTTCACTTTCATTATTGGCCTGGCCCACAGTATCTCGACCGGATTCGCCGGTTTCTGGGGTGGCCTGCCGTTCTGGGTGATTGCAATCTCGGTACTGTCGATGATTGTCTATGACTACTGGGACGAATGCATCCGCAAGCGCTGATAGACTCCTCCGCCGTCAAATGGATTGATCAGCCATGTCCAAACCCACCATCTGGATTTCCAGAAAGCTTTCCGACAATACGCAAGCCCGTGCGGCGCGCGACTATGAGGTCATACTCAACCATGACGATGTGATCTCGAGCGCCGATGACATCGTCGCCATGAGCGCAAAAGTGGATGCAATCGTGCCCTGCCACTCGGAGATTTTCAATGCTGACGTGGTGGCCAGGCTTTCTGATCGGGTAAAGATCATTGCCAATCACTCGGTCGGCGTCGACCATTGTGACCTCACGGCATTCAAGGCCAGGGGCATCATCGTCACCAACACACCCGATGTCCTGTCTGATGCCACCGCCGAAATTGCCATGCTGCTGATGCTGGGTGCCGCCCGCCGGGCGCCGGAAGGCGACCAGATGGTGCGCTCGGGCAACTGGAAGACATGGAGCCCGTCATTCATGGTCGGCACGCAGGTGACCGGCAAACGTATCGGGATGGTCGGCATGGGCCGCGTCGGTCAGGTGATGGCGCAACGCTGCCGCGGCTTCGGCATGCAGGTGCATTACCACAACCGCTCGCGTCTCCCGGCAGATCGCGAACATGGCGCGATCTTTCACCCAACCATCGAAACCCTGCTGCCGGTGTCGGACTTCTTGTCCCTGCACTGCCCGGCAACACCGCAGACCACCGGTCTGATGAACGCCGAACGCCTCGGCCTGTTGCCCACCGGCGCAATCGTGATCAACACCGCTCGCGGTGCGCTGATCGTCGAGGATGATCTCGTGGCGGCAATCAGGTCCGGTCACATTGCAGCAGCCGGGCTGGACTGCTTCGTGACGGAGCCCGGTGGAAACTCCGCCTTTGCAGACTACCCCAATATTTTCATGCTGCCGCATATCGGCAGCGCGACGCGTGAAACACGCGACGCCATGGGCTTCCGGGCACTGGACAATCTCGACGCCTTCTTCTCCGGCAACCAGCCTCGCGACCGGCTGGTTTAAGCGTCCCGGTATCCATACCTCAAAGAGTACACCGTTCGCACCGGCTGCAGTGATGAACTCCACTCCGAGGCACGCAAGTCCCGAGGCAAGGCCGACCGGCCGTCGCACGAAGTACGTCTCAGCGGAGCGCAGCCGAAGGCTGCTGGCGTGAGCGGAATAAACCCGGAATCCAACGCCCGCCTTTCCGCTGGCTATTTATCGAACTTGATGCCGTTCAGTTCGCCGATCACGTCGGACATCATCGGCATGTGACGT
>CAYRLR010000026.1:0-10481 GCA_964424975.1 uncultured Anderseniella sp. | reverse complement strand
GAACTTGATGCCGTTCAGTTCGCCGATCACGTCGGACATCATCGGCATGTGACGTTCGCCGTCGCCCTTGGCAACCGCCATGGCATAGGACTGTTTCACCGCCGGCGCGACGATGGCTGCCATGCCGGATGCCTCGATCATGTTGTTGAAATAACGTTGGTCCTTCAGGCAATTGCGTATAGCAAACTCGTGCGCCTTGGGATCGCGCCCGATCACCCATTTGCTCATGTTCTCGAAATTGCCGCAGTACATGCCGCCAGCCTTGACCACGTCATACAGCGTCTTCTGGTCGACCCCGGTTTTGGTACACGCCGTATAGGCTTCCGCCCAAACTGCCGTGTACGACATGGCGATAAAGTTGTTGATCAGCTTGATCTTGTGGCCGTTGCCCAGCGGGCCCACGTGGATGATGTTTTCAGCCCAAGTCTCGATCAGCGGCCGCAGCTGTTTCAGGGTCTTTGCGTCAGAGCCGACGAATGTGTTCAAGCGGCCTTCCTCGGCTTCCTTCGGCGTGCGGCCAAGCGGCGCGTCGATCAGCTTGACACCGATGGCCTTCAGTTCCGCAGCAAGCGCCAGTGTGGAGGTTGGGTCAGAGGTCGACGTGTCCACCACGATGGCCCCCCTGGCAGCGCCTGCTGCAATGCCGGACTTGCCGCGAACCAGTTCTTCGACCTGCACGGACGACGATACGCAAATGAATATGACATCGCTTGCCTTGGCCAGTGCAGCGGCAGTCTTGGCTTCCTTCGCACCTCGTTTGACCAGGTCCGTAACCGGCTTGCGGTTCTTGTGGCCCATGATTGTCAGTTCATAGCCGGACTCCAGTATGTTTTTGGCCATTCCGTGGCCCATCAGGCCGACACCGATAAATCCGACGCGTGGTTTAGTGCTCATGACTTGGTTTCCTTGCTGTTGTTTCTGGCGATGTGTGAAATTTCAGGAATGCAAGTGCGGCCTCCACAAGGCTGTCCGGTTGGCCGGCGATGTCCAGATTGATGGCCGTCTCGTCTGCCTCGGGCACCTGCAGGGTGGCAAGCTGGCTGTCCAGCAGGCCTGCCGGCATGAAATGACCGCGCCGCTTGATCATGCGGGCCTGCAGCAGGGCTTCGCCGCCGGTAAGGTGCACCAGGTGCAGGGTCTCGCCGGTCGCCCGCAGCCTGTCACGATAGGCGCGCTTGAGAGCCGAACATGACACCACGACACACGGCGCTTGCGACAGCAACTGCGTCGCCTTTGCCGCTATTGCATCAAGCCATGGTTCGCGATCTGCATCATCAAGCGGCATGCCGGCAGCCATTTTATCCTTGTTGGCGACAGGATGCAGTTCATCACCCTCGATGAACGCGGCACCAAGCCGCTCGGCCAGCATCCGGCCAATCGTGGTCTTGCCGCATCCGCATACGCCCATTACCACAACGATCATGTATCCGCCTCGTGCCAGGGCCCGTGAAAGCTTTCGCCGGTGTCGCGATGCCTGAGTCCGTGGGCCCCGAACCTGTCGCGCTGCAACTGCACCAGCGCCGTCGGCAACTGATCGTCGCCGCAGGCATCCAGATAGCTGAGGCTTGCAGACATCACCGGGGCCGGCAGAGCCCCTGCTGCCGCTGCAATGACGCACCGGCGCAATCCATCTGCATGGTCGGATGCCCTGTCGAACAAGGCGGCAGGGTCAGCAAAATTGTCCAGCATGGCCATGCGCAGGATAGATCCCTGTCGCCATACGTTTGCGACTTCTGCCAGCTGGATTCTCCAGTCGTGGTCCTGGCTTGCCACCGTCAGCAAATGCGCGCCCTGCGCCAGCGCCAGCGCCATGGCGCACACCAGTCCATCGTGAATGGCTGCAACCGTTATGCCGGTTTCAGCGGCAGGTTTGTCCGTGGACACAACACGCAGCACGTCATGCGATGAAATCTGTCGCATGGTGACAGCCGCCATGATGGACGGCACCGGCACACCGAGCTTGGCTGCTTCGCTGATGCACCACCCGCCTGTCCCCTTTTGCCCCGCAGCATCATCCACCAGGTCGACAAGCAGCTCTCCCGACAAGGGATCACGGGCCTGCAGGACTTCCCCGGAAATCTCCATCAGGTACCCGGCCAGCATGCCGCGCGACCAGGCGTCCATCTGTTCACCGGCTGCAACCGTCGTCAGTCCGGCCAGTTCAAGCAGCTGCCAGCTTTCGGCAATCGCCTGCATGATGGCGTACTCGATACCGTTGTGGACCATTTTGACGAAGTGTCCGGCACCGCCCTCACCAAACCAGCCCAGGCATGGTTTTCCCTCATGCCGGCAGCCACATTGGCCAGCAACGGTTCCAGCGCGATACGCTGTTCACCGGCACACCCCAACATCATGGACGGGCCGTTGCGCGCCCCTTCTGCACCGCCGGAGACACCAAGGCCGGCAAAGTGGATGCCGTGCTTGCGGCACGCCATGACATTGGCCTCGGTGTCCAGGTAATTGGAGTTGCCGCCATCGATGATGATGTCGCCGGCTTCCAGCAAACCGTCCAGCTGTTCGGTCAGTTCGAATACCGGCCGGCCGGATTTGACCATCAACAGCACGATGCTGGGTACCGGCAGACTGCTGACCAGGGTCTCCAGCGTGTCGCACACCTCAATGCCGTCAACCTGCCAGTTGCGCGCTTCCGGCCACGGGTCCCAGACTACGCACTGATGTCCGGCATCGCGGAAGTTGAGGGCAAGGTTGCGGCCCATGACACCCAGACCAATGATCGCCAGTTTCATGACGCCGCCACCCGCATTGCCGGTAAAGCCCAGGCTCCCGCATTGAAGAACGCGGTTATATGCCGCTCAAGCGCCCTGGCACAGGCCTCGGTGTCTCTTGCCAGGGCAGCATCCAGAATAGCCTTGTGCTCTTCTATGATGCGCAGGCCCCGGAAACCGACGGCGCGATATTCCAGTGCAACGACTTTTCTGAACTGGTCAAAGGCGGCCTTGTGAAGGTCCATGTGCAGTTGCGAGTTGCACCCGGCAACCAGCGCCTGATGAAATTCCCAGTCACACTGGCGCCAGAGTTCATAATTGGTCGCTGAGCCTGATTTCATCCTGAACTCGATGTGTGCCAGGCGGTGATGCGCGGCAACCAGGGCGCTTTCCCAGTCGACTCCGCTATTGGCAATGGATTGCCGGGCCCCGTCGGTTTCCAGCAGGATCCGGAACCGCGCCACCTCTTCCAGCCGCTCCGGCAACACACCCGCACTCAGCATTCCGCCCTGCACCAGCGTTGTTGTTGCATTGGGATCCAGTATGACGGCGCCGCAGTTGACCCGGACATCCACAAGCCCGAACACCTCCAGTGCCACGATCGCCTCGCGCACCGTGGCCCGGCTGATGTCGAACTGCTGGGCCAGTTTCTTTTCCGACGGCAGCCGGTCGCCGGGCTTCATGTCCTGCTCGGCCACGAAAGCCGCAATCTGGCGCGCCACGACCGCGTAAAGCCGCTGTACCTGGGCGGGCTGTGTAAGTGTTTGATGCTGTTTGGACTGGTTCATATTGTCAGACAATTTATGCCTTGGCTTACCATGCGCATGCCCCGTCCATGCCTGTACAATGCAAGACTAGTCGCGTTGATACCGGAAAGCAAATATCGAAAAACCACTCGATTGCCTGACAATCCTATATTGCCAGCCTTCGATATGCGCCGTATCGTTGAATACAGAGGGAACCGGCACACCGGTAAACTCCGGCGTTCAGGCATTAACGATCTGAATTCACGCACAAATGAAACGGTCAGCCACAAAGGCGGCCGTCCCAACGGAGGAAATGTCTATGATGATGATGAAAGCACTTGCCGGCGTTGCCACTGCAGCCTTGCTGGCGACCGGTCTCAGTGCCGCTGCCACGGCAGCAGAAACAAATCTGCGTATCCAGACCCACTATGCACCCGAAACAGTGTCGGGCAAGCTGGCCGGGCAATATGTCGATGATATCCAGACGATGTCGAACGGCGAAATCAAGGTGGAAATGTTCTACTCGTCTTCAGTCGTGAAGTCGGTTGAAACCTTCGATGCAGCTGCGACCGGCATACTTGATTGCGACATGACCGGTGGTGCCTACCAGACCGGCAAGAATCCCGCGTTCCAGTTTGTCGGCGACATCATGGGCGGTTACGAAACGCCTTACCAGCAATTGTCATGGCTATACTATGGCGGCGGTCTTGATGCGGCCCAGAAGCTGTACAACAAGTTCGACATGGAACTGATCGGCTGGTGGGTCTACGGTCAGGAATCATTCGCGTCCAGCAAGCCGATTGCCAAGGTCGCCGATTTCAAGGACTGGAAATTCCGTTCACCTCCCGGCATGGAAACCAAGATCTTTGAAAAGCTTGGCGCCAAGCCCATCGTGATGGACTTCACCGAAATCTTTACCGCGCTTGAATCGGGCATCATCGACGGTGCGGATGCATCCGGCCTCGCCAACAATGTCGGCCTTGGTCTGTATGACATCGTGAAGTACGCAAACTTCCCGGGCTTCCACTCCATGCCGTCCGATCACCTGGCGTGCAACAAGGCCAAGTTCGACGCCATGCCGGAAAGCCACCAGCGCATCATGAAGGTCGCCATGGAAGCACTGGCGCTGCGCACTGCCCTGACATTCGAGAAGAAGAATGCCGAAGCAGCCGCATCCCTGCGCGACAAAGGCATTACCCTGTCGCAGTGGTCGCCTGAAGAACTGCAGAAGTTCCGTGATGCAGCCCAGTCTGTATGGCCCGAGTTCGCAACCACGCCTGAAGCCAAGGATCTGGTTGAAGCGCATCTGAAATATCTGCGTCAGCTCGGCCTGGCCAAGTAACCGAAACATTGCGAGGCGGTTCCCTTCCGGGAGCCGCCTCGACTTCGCCTTTCCAACTGCCGGTGCGAACAGCACGGCGCGGGTGGTTTGAAAGGCGAAATCCGGGTGTTGCAGGGAGCTTGAACAGATGATCGAACATGAACGAACCGGCCCGCTGGACCTGCTCACCTGGAGCTTCAGCCGCATAGCGATGTGGGCGCCGTTCTTCATCGTTCTGATCATTCTGTACGTAGTGATCATGCGCTATTTCTTTGCCGCCGCCACCCTCTGGGTAAACGAGATGTCGCTATGGATTGCCGGTGGCATTTACCTGACCGCCGGCCTGTATTCCATGCAGCAGCGCAGCCACATTCGCATCTTCATCATCTACGATCTGGCACCGCTCTGGCTGCGGCGCACGTTTGATGTGCTGTCTACCGTCTGCGTTTCGATCTTCGCATTCGCAGTGGTGTGGGGCGGTTTTGGAGAATCGAAAGCCAAGTTCCTGCGCTGGGAAACCTTCGGAACCGCCTATGATCCTCCGTTACCGGCGACCATCAAGCCACTGGTGCTGACAATGTTACTGTTCCTGGCCCTGCAGGCCACGTCCAACCTGATCCGGGACTGGCCGTCGGTCGCGTGGGTGCGCAAGCTGTTTGATGTGTTCGTGACCGCGCTGATTACCGGCCTTGCCCTGGCAGCCGCGTACAATCTGTTCATAGACCCGCCCGAAGGACACGTCGTCCCGCTGAAATGGCAAATCGGCATAGCGGTGTTTCTGCTGGTGTCGGTGTCCATTGTGCTGGTCGGCCTGGTCCGGGATTTCAACAAGACTCCGGTTGCCCACGTGGAAATCGACGAAGTGGCCGAAGAAGTCGCGCAACTCAAAAAGGTGAACCTGCCCGACGAGATACTATCCGGCAATCCACCAAAACCGGACAGATAGGGGCAGCATTCATGGATATCGGGACAATCTCGCTGATTCTGCTGATGGGCATGTTGATCCTGCTGGCCATCGGCATGCCGTTAGGCTTCGCGTCGGGTTTCCTGGCTGTTGTGGTCATGGTGCTGAAGTTCGAACCAACGCTGCTGACCGATCCGTTCAGCTTCGGAACCGGCACACTGACCCGCAGTTTCGGCTCGGGCCCGATGAATATCCTGGCCCAGCGATTATACGGCATCACCACCAATTACGTCCTCATATCGGTGCCGTTGTTCATCTTCATGGCAACCTTGCTGGAACGCTCCGGCATCGCAAAGGACATGTACTCGTCACTCAGCCAGTGGATGTCGCGCACCCGCGGCGGTATCGCCGTGGTAACAGCCATCATGGCAATCGTCATGGCCGCCATGTCCGGCATCATCGGCGGTGAGGTTGTCCTGCTCGGCCTGATTGCGCTGCCGCAGATGCTGCGCCTCGGCTACAACCAGAACCTCGCCATCGGCACGATCTGCGCATCCGGCTCGCTTGGCACCATGATCCCGCCTTCCATCGTGCTGATCTTCTACGGCCTGATCACCGAAACCTCGATTCACGCCCTGTTCAAGGCAGCGTTCCTGCCCGGTTTCATGCTGGCGGGCTGTTACATCATCTACATTCTGGTGCGCACCCGCATGAACCCGGAACTGGCGCCCCTGCCGGAACCGTCGCCCGATGACATGACCGGCAAGGAAAAGGCGCTGTACGGCAGCACATTGCTATTCCTGCTGGCCGGTGTCGGGTCATCGCTGATCGTTGCAAGATGGCTGTACCTGACCATCGGCAACCAGTTCAACGCAAACATGATCGACGGAAACACCCGTCTCATCGACAATGCCACCCTCATTCAGTATCTGTTGATTGCCAGTGTCTGTGCGGCCTTCATCTACTTCGTTGTCGGCATCAGTGTCGCCAGGACGGCATGGGCCAAGGGCAAGGGAATGGTCGCGCCCATGGCTGTTGTGTTCGTCGTGCTTGGGTCGATCTATGGCGGCATCACCGGCATCACCGAAGCTGCCGCCATGGGGTCGCTCGCGGTGTTGTTCCTGATCTGGGTCCGCGGCGAGTTTTCAATCAACCTGTTGCGCGAAGCCTCCATGCGCACCTTCAAGTCCACCGGTACCATTATCTGGGTGACATTTGGCGCCACCGCCCTTGCCGGTGCCTACACCATTGCCGGCGGTCCGACCTATGTCGCCAACCTTATCGTCGGCTACGACCTGCCGACCATGGGCGTGCTGCTGGTGATGATGGTGATCTTCCTGTTCCTCGGCGCTTTCATGGACTGGACCGGCATTGTGCTGCTGGTGATGCCGGTATTCCTGCCCATCGTGCTGAAACTGCCGATTGAAGAGCTCGGCCTGACAGGAGGTCTGGACTCCAGCACCATGGTGCGCGTCTGGTTCGGCATATTGTTCTGCGTCAACATGCAGGTCAGCTTCCTGTCGCCACCGTTCGGACCGGCGGCGTTTTACCTCAAGTCGGTGGCGCCGCCACACATCACGCTGCCGGATATCTTCCGTGGATTCCTGCCGTTCATCGCCATGCAGCTGCTCATCCTGACGATCATTCTGCTGGTGCCGGAAATCACCACCATCTTCCTCTAGGAGACCGCATTGGACCAAACCTCGATCAGTGCAATGCAGACCGGCCACTACCTGATCAGGCTTGAACAGGTCCTGACCGACAGCATGCATGGTGAAATGCACGGCTTTGAAATTGTCACCGTCAGGCTGACGTCCGCAGATGGCGCCGAAGGCGTCGGCTACACATTCACCTGCGGGCGCAATGGCGGTGCAATCGCCGACATACTGCGCCGCGAGATCACTGACCTGGTCACCGGCGAGGACCCGGACCGCATCGAACACCTGTGGAACAAGCTGTGGTGGGCGCTGCACTATGGCGGACGCGGCGGGCCTGCGGTACTGGCCATTTCGGCTCTCGACATGGCGTTGTGGGATCTCAAGGCAAAGCGCGCCGGCCTGCCCTTGTGGCGGCTGCTGGGCGGCAATGACCCGAAAGTGCCGTGCTATGCCGGCGGCATCGATATCGAGCTTACCGCAGATCAGCTGATCAGGCAGACCGAAGGCAACCTGGCCAAGGGCTTCCGAGCCATCAAGATGAAGGTTGGCCGCGAAAAGCTGAGCGAGGATGTCGCCAAGATTGCCGCCATGCGCGAATTCCTGGGCGAGGAATTCCCGCTGATGGTCGACGCCAACATGAAATGGAGCGTCGACCAGGCCATCCGCGCCGCGCGCGCCTTTGAACCCTATCACCCGGTCTGGCTGGAAGAACCCATCTCGCCGGATGATGTTGCAGGCCATGCGCGCGTGGTCCGTGAAGGCGGCCTGCCGATTGCAGCCGGGGAAAACCTGCGCACCGTGTGGGATTTCCGCCACCTGATTGCATCCGGCGGGGTCACCTATCCGGAACCCGATGTGACCAATTGCGGCGGGGTGAGCAGTTTCATGAAGATTGCCCATCTTGCAGAGGCCTTCAACCTGCCGGTCACCTCGCACGGTGCCCATGATGTGACGGTTCATCTGCTGGCGGCAGTGCCGAACCGGTCTTATCTCGAGGCGCATGGCTTCGGGTTGGACCAATACCTTGCCCATCCCCTGGTGATCGAGGACGGGTTTGCCATCGCGCCGGAACGATTGGGCCACGGCATGGAATTCGACTGGAAGGGTTTGAACAGGATCGCCGTCTCGTGAAACGGCAGAAAGTGGTGTCATGGAAGCCCTGAACCAGAGCCAGCTACGGTTTTACCGCGACAATGGCTACCTGATGCTGGAATCGCGCATTCCCGAAGCCGAGATCGACAGGTGCATTGCCGAGATCGAGAAATTCCGCGAAGAAGCAAGCCATCTTGGCGCGTCCAATGACAGGCTCGACCTGGAAGACAGCCACACGCCGGACAATCCGAGATTGCGCAGGATCAAGCTGCCGCACACGATTTCCGATGTGTTTGCGACCCTGATGCGGTCGGACCATGTGCTGGCGCCGGTGCGCGACCTGATCGGCAAGGACCTGCGGCTGCACACCTCGAAGCTCAACATGAAATCCGCCGGATATGGCGCAGCCGTTGAATGGCATCAGGACTGGGCGTTCTACCCGCACACCAATGATGACGTGCTGGCCGTGGGCATCGTGTTAAATGATGTGGGGCCCGATAACGGGCCGTTGATGGTGTTTCCCGGCACCCACAGGGGTGAGGTATTCGACCATCATTCCGGCGGTGTGTTTGCCGGCGCCATGGACCTGGAAGCATCCGGCCTCAATCTCGAGGACGCAGTCAAACTCACCGGTCCGCGCGGCTCCATGTCGATCCACCATGCCCGCACGGTGCACGGCTCGGACCTCAACCGGTCGGATCGCGACAGGATGCTGCTGCTGTACGAGATCATGGCCGCAGATGCCTATCCGGTGATGGGGGCCATGACGCCATGGCCGTCGCTGCCAGAATATGACGAGAAACTGCTATGCGGGTCCGGCACCATCACCCCGCGGCTGGCCGACGTGCCGGTGCGCATTCCGCAACCCCAACCGGACAAGACCGGCTCCATTTACGAGATCCAGTCGACGGCGCGCAAACGCGCCTTCGATACGCTCATGTGACGCTGCATCCATGCCCAGACTGACAGCCGGCCTGATCGGCTCCCATATCCAGAAAACCCGCCTGCCCCGCGCCCTCAAACTGTTGTGCGATGAAGCCGGCATCGACCTGGACTTCGAGTTGATTGATACGGATGGGCTGGACGGTTTCGATTTCAACGTAACGCTCGACGCCCTGGTGCAGCGCAACTGGTCGGGCGTCACCGTGACCCATCCGTACAAGACCCAGGCCGCGCGCTATGCAGGCGAGAACCTGCTGCCGGAAATCGCCCGGCTGGGCGCCAGCAACACTCTGGTTTTCGGCCCGCCCCTGATAGCTCACAACACCGATTTCACCGGTTTCATGTCAGCCTGGCGCACCGTGATGGGCGACAGATTGCCGGGTCATGTCGCGATGGCAGGTGCCGGCGGCGTGGCCCGTGCGCTGGCCTTCGCGCTGGCAGAGCTTGGCGCCACACGCATTTCGATCTGGGATGTTGAACCCGGCAAGGCGCAACAGCTTGCAGATGACTGCGGCGGACCCGTCGACGCAATATCACCGGCCCGGGCAAACGATGCAATCGATGCTGCCGACGGCCTCGTCAATGCAACCGCGCTTGGCATGGCGCACGCGCCGGGCATGGCGTTCGATGCAGACCGCATCGGGCCGCAAGGCTGGGCGTTCGATGCCGTCTACACGCCGACAAATACGCAGTTCCTGACAAGCTGCCGGGCGGCAGGCCTCGAGTGCCTGACCGGGTTCGACCTGTTCTGCCACATGGCACTGGGTAGTTTCGAAGCCTACACCGGCATTGCGGCCGACAAGCCTTCAGCCTTGCGAAAGCTGGCGGAACTGCGACCTGATTGATTGCAAACTTGCTCTGGCGCAATTGCCTTGAAGATGTGCTTCGTTGTACACAACCGCCTGATTTCAAAAGGAGACGCAGCATGGACCAGTTCACCGGCGGTTGCACATGCGGCAACGTTCGGTTCGTGGCGTCTGGACGCCCATACCGGGTCGGCCTTTGTCACTGCCTTGACTGCCGCAAGCATCATGGAGCCCTGTTTCACGCGTCCGCGGTGTTTCCTCAGGATGCGGTGATCATCGATGGTGA
>CAYRLR010000025.1:0-12687 GCA_964424975.1 uncultured Anderseniella sp. | reverse complement strand
AGCAGGTGTTGGCCCATTTGCCGGGGCAGTGATACTTGGATGCCGCGCGCTGCTGGATCAGCAATTTACTGCCTGAAAACACAAACACGGAAATCGCAAGATGCTGTTGATCCGTGCGATGGGCTTCCATTTTCTCAATAGGAAACAGCGAACCGTCTTTGGCAATCGCGGGAATGATGATTTCAGGCGTTGCGGTTGCCATCTAACCCCCAACCAGCTTTGGCAGCACGAAAACTTCAGAATCGGGTTGCAGCGGCACCATGATGGAATTGGCGTACATGCGCCCGTCCACTGAAACGGATACGCCACGGTCAATGGCCTGCTTCATGGCCGGGTAGGCCGCTGATAGCTGGTCCAGCACCTCACGGATGCTGGCCGCCTGCAACTCGACCTCGTCGGCCCCCTCAAGAGCCGACTTGAGTGATCCCCAGACCTGAACCTTGACCATGATGGCTTTCCGATCGTTCTAGATGCGACCCAGTGCCTTCAGGACTTTTGGCGGCGACATGGGCAATTGCGTCATGCGTACGCCGGCAGCGCTGGAAACCGAGTTGGAGATTGCTGCCAGGGGCGGAACGATGGAGGTTTCGCCGACACCGCGCACACCATAAGGGTGGCCGGGGTTGGGCACTTCAACGATCACCGCGTCGATCATCGGCAGGTCTGATGCAACGGGAATACGGTAGTCGAGGAAGCCGGCGTTCTGCAGTGTGCCGTCCTTGCCGTAAATATATTCCTCGTTAAGTGCCCAGCCAATGCCCTGTACGGCACCGCCCTGGAACTGTCCTTCGACATAAGACGGATGAACCGCCTTGCCGGCGTCCTGGAACACGGTGTAGCGCAGAATTTTCACATAGCCGGTATCGGGATCGACTTCGGTGTCCACCATGTGTGTGGCAAAACTGACACCGGCGCCTTCCGCATTGATTTCACAGTGGCCGGCAATAGGACCACCGGTAGCACCCGCCTGGGCTGCGATATCGGCCAGTGTCAGCGGGTCATGCTTGCCGGCATTGGGGCTGGACGGGCGTGCGGCGCCATCTTCCCAGGTTACCGCTTCAACCGGTATGCCCCAGATGCCTGCCGCGCGTTCGCACATTTTGCCGATTGCATCACGCGCCGCGTTGATGGCGGCGAGACCGGAAGCGAAGGTGACCCGGCTGCCATCGGTTACGTCGTTGTAGCCGAGCGAGGCCGTGTCGGCGATGATGCAGCGAACCTTGTCGTGCGGGACGCCGAGTTCTTCTGCCGCCATGTTGCCGATCGACGCGCGCGAGCCGCCAATGTCCGGTGTGCCCACGGACAATCCGATCGTGCCGTCCGCATTGACATTGAGCGATACCGAGGTTTCGCCGCCGAAATTGAACCAGAAACCGCATGCCACGCCGCGTCCCTGGTTGGGGCCGAGCTTGGCCTTGTAGTGGGGATGGGCTTTGGCCGCTTCCAGTGTGGCGCGCAGGCCAATCACGTCAAAGTTGGGCCCGTAAGAGGCTTTGGAGCCATCGGAAGAGGCGTTCTTAAGGCGCACATCAAGCGGATCCAGCCTGAGTTCCTTGCACAGTTCATCGACCACGCTTTCGACGGCGTAGGCTGCCATGGGTGCGCCGGGCGCACGGTAGGCAGCCTGCTTTGGCCGGTTGGCGATGACGTCATAGCCAACTGCCCGCACTGCCTTGAGATCGTAGCAGGCAAACGCTGCCATGGCGCCGTATGGGACCGCCGAGCCTGGAAAAGCACCGCCCTGGTAGCGCAGCGTTGCATCACCTGCCGTGATGGTCCCGTCCTTCTTCATGCCGATCTTTACATCGATGGATGTTGACGAGGTTGGACCGCTGGCACGCAGCACCTCGGACCGGCTCATGACCACCTTTACGGGATGGTTGGCCTTCAGGGACAATGCCAGCGCCACCGGTTCGATGAACACCGTGGTCTTGCCGCCAAAGCCGCCGCCGATTTCAGACGCGGTCACGCGCAGGGCCGATGCGTCAATGCCGAGCAGGGCGGAACAGACCTGGCGCACCATGAAGTGGCCTTGCGTGCAGCACCAGATGTCGCCACGCCCGTCAGCACCCATGCTGGCCAGGCAGGCATGGGGCTCGATATAGCCCTGATGGGTTGCTTCAGTCCTGAAGGTGCGCTCGATGACAAGATCAGCCTGCTTCAGGCCGGCTTCCACGTCGCCATGGCCGAACTCGAAGCGCTCCGCAATGTTGGAGGGCTTCTTCGGTGTCTTGTCGAGACCCTTGGTGAACAGCTTGCTGTTGATGATCGGTGCCGACGGTTTCATGGCCTCGTCCACATCGGTCACATGCGGCAGCACCTCATAGTCGACCTTGATCAGCTTGAGCGCCTGTTTGGCTGCCGTGCGGCTGGTGGCGGCAACGGCGGCGACGGCGTGGCCGTCATAGAGTGCCTTTTCGCGGGCCATGACGTTCTCGCGGATATCGAGAACGTCTTCGGGGCAGGGACCGAAATCCTTTGCGGTGATCACGGCGTGAACGCCGTTTACCGCTTCGGCCCTGGAGGTGTCGATGCTCTTGATGCGGGCATGGGCATGCGGGCTGCGCAGTATCAGCCCCCACAACATGCCAGGTGCGGTCATGTCAGCGCCGAACCGGGCGCGTCCGGTGATCTTGTCCAGACCATCGGGGCGCGGTGTGCGGGTACCGACAATCTTGAAGTTGCGTTTCAGGGCGTCTTTGCCAGGTTGAAAATTCATGCCTTTACCCTCTTTTTCGCAGCTGCCTTCTTGGTCTTTGCCGGTTTTCTCATATCCTTTGCGGTGTCGAGAACGGCCCGCACGATCTTATCGTACCCGGTGCAGCGGCACAGATTGCCGGCCAGCCAGTAGCGAACCTCTTCCTCGGTCGGATCGTCATTGCGCTCCAGCAGGGATTTCGCTGCAATCAGGAACCCCGGTGTACAGACTCCGCATTGCAGTGCTGCATGATCCAGAAACTTCTGCTGCAGGGGATGAAGCTCGATACCGTCGGCCATGCCCTCGATGGTCTCGATTTCGCACCCTTGTGCTTCCGCGCCGAGCATCAGGCAGGAACATACCAGCCTGCCATCCACGATAACCGAGCAGGCCCCGCAGTCGCCTGTACCGCAGCCTTCCTTGGACCCGGTCATGCCGAGGCGGTCCCGCAAGACATCGAGAAGGGTCTCGTCTGCTTCGCAGGAGAATTCCGTGTCATCACCGTTGATGGATGTTGAAACCTGGATTTGAAACATCAGTTTTTTCCTCAAGACTTTCCGAGTGCGCGATCGCGCGCGATTATGGCGGCACGCCGGGCCAGAACGCCGGCAACATGAATGCGGAACTCCCTGGTGCCGCGCTTGTCGTCAATTGGCCTGGCTGCTGCAGAGCAGGCAGCGGCAAGTGCATCCAGCGCGGCATCATCAAGTTTGGTACCGATCAGGGCTCCAGCCGCTTTTGCAACCAGCAGGACGGTCGGGGCAACGGCACCAAGCGATACCCTCGCGGCCGTGCAGACACCCTTGGCATCCAGTGTCAGGCAGACACCGACACCGACGACGGCAATGTCCATTTCGGTGCGCGGAATAAAGCGCAAATAGGCATCCCCGGTGCGCGCTGGTTTTGCCGGCAGCAGAATGGCCTCGATGAGTTCTCCCTTTTTCAGGATGGTCTTGCCCGGGCTTTTGCAGACTTTCTCCACGGCAACCTTGCGCTTGCCTTTCGGGCCGCGGATCACCGCCTTTGCACCGGCTGCAACCATGGCCGGCACGCTGTCGGCAGCCGGCGAGGCATTGCACAGATTGCCGGCAATGGTTGCACGGCCCTGAACCTGTGTGGAACCGATCAGTGCAGCGGCTTCAACCACGCCTGGCCAAGCCTTGGCGAGTGCAGCGTTTTCGCTCATTTCCGCTGAAGAAACCGCAGCCCCGATGGAGAAACCCTTGCCGTCGCGTGCAATCTTGCACATTGGCGATATCCGTTTGATATCAATGATGGCGTCGGGTTCGGCAAACCCGGTTCGCATGCGAACCAGCAGGTCGGTGCCACCGGCAAGTATCTGTGTGGTGCCCTTGGAACTGGCCAGCAGCTTCACTGCGTCTTTTAGTGTGGCCGGTGCGTGGTATTGCATCGGTAATCTCCCTGAAATCACAATCCCCGCCACGCTACTCCATCAATTGCGCCTTCGTCGAGCCCAACCTGCGACAGGCTGTGTTGTCGAAACGGCATATCGGGTTTTCGCAATGTGAAGGATTATGCCGATCAGAGATGATTGCCACGGCACGCTCGGCTGACTAGTGTCACCAACTTGAGAAATTGAATAGTCTGAAGCATATAAAGATACCGGTTTCAGATTTGTTTCCCCAAGGAGTTTCCATGTCTTCACCAATATCCTATGCGCATGACGGCGCCGTTGCCGTGATCACCGTGGACAACCCGCCGGTCAACGCTCTTTCGCAACCGGTCCGGGAAGGGCTGAGCAAGGCCATCAAGCGATTTGAAGGCGACAGGAAGGCGAGGGCTGCGGTGATTGTCGGTGCCGGTCGCACATTTTTTGCAGGCGCCGATATCAAGGAGTTCGGCAAACCCCTGGCAGCCCCCGGCCTGCCCGATGTGGTCAACCAGATCGAGGCCTGCTCGAAGCCGGTGATTGCAGCTTTGCACGGCACCGCGCTTGGGGGAGGTTTCGAAGTGGCACTGGGATGCCATTACCGGGTGGCTGTGGCGTCCGCCAAGGTCGGCCTGCCGGAGGTCAATCTGGGCATCCTGCCCGGTGCCGGCGGCACCCAGCGTACGCCGCGGCTTGCCGGTGTAGCAGCGGCGGCTGATCTGATCACGTCCGGCCGACATGTGGAAGCGCACGAAGCACTTGAGCTGGGCCTTGTCGACGAGGTGTCCAATGATACCGACCCGAGGGCGGCCGGCATGGTGTTTGCGGGGCTGATACTGGGCAATGACATGGGGCCGCGCCCGACCCGTGACCTGAATGACAAACTTGAAGAAGCACGTGCAGACAAAGGCCTGTTTGACGGTCTGAGGGCGGCTGCCAAGGCCAAGGCGCGGGGCCAGTTGTCTCCGATGGTGTGCATTGACGCCATCGAAGCGGCCGTGACCGCCAAGAGCTTTGACGCGGGCCTTGCCGCAGAACGCAAGCTGTTCGACAAGCTGATGGCGTCGGACCAGCGCGAAGCCCTCATTCATGCGTTTTTTGGCGAGCGCGCTGTGGGCAAAGTGCCGGAACTGGAACAGGGCAAGCCGCGTGACGTGAACAAAGTTGGTGTGATCGGTGGCGGCACAATGGGGTCCGGTATCAGCATCGCGCTGCTGAACGCGGGCTACCATGTGACCATGGTCGAACGCGATGACGAGGCGATTGCCGCCGGCAAGGCGCGGGTTGAGAAGACCCTGGACGGTAGTGTCGCGAGGGGCAAAATGTCGGGCGAACAGCGCGACGCGATGCTGGCGGACCTGTTTCACGGCACCACCAGCATGAATGCGCTGGCTCAGGTTGATCTGGTCATCGAGGCAGTGTTTGAAAGCATGGACGTCAAGAAGGATGTGTTTGGTCAACTGGACACTATCTGCAAGCCCGGCTGTGTGCTGGCATCCAACACCTCCTACCTGGATATCAACCAGATCGCGGCGATGACCAACCGCCCGCAGGACGTGATCGGCATGCACTTTTTCTCGCCGGCCAATATCATGCGGCTGCTGGAGATCGTGGTGGCCGAGAAGACACACCCGGACGTGGTAGCGACTGCTTTTGCCGTGGCCAGGAAGGCCAGGAAGGTCGGCATCCGGTCAGGCGTGTGTGACGGCTTCATCGGCAACCGGGTGATGGGCAAGTATCTGCGCGTCGCACAGATGATGGTTGAAGACGGTGCTACCCCTTACGAGGTTGATGCGGCGGTTGTCGGATTTGGCTATCCCATGGGGCCGTTTGCCATGTCGGACCTGGCGGGTCTCGATATCGGCTGGGCAACCCGCAAGCGCAAGGCACCGACACGTGATCCTAATGAACGCTATGCGTCCGACTGGATAGACCGGATTTGCGAGCAGGGCCGCTATGGGCAGAAAACCGGGCGTGGCATTTACAATTATCCCGAAGGTGCGCGAAAGGGCGAGCCTGACCCGGAAACGCTGGCCATTATCGATGACGTGCGCCGTGAAAAAGGCATCAAGGCCCGCAAGTTCAGCGCAGACGAGATTATCGAGCGCTATATGGCGGCGATGATCAATGAAGGCGCGAAAGTGCTGGAAGAGGGCATTGCGCTGCGTCCGGTGGACATCGATATGGTGCAGTTGTTCGGCTATGGCCACCCGCGCTGGCGGGGCGGGCCGATGAAGTATGCAGACATGCAGGGCCTGGACGGTATCCTGGCGTCCATCCGCAAGTTCGAATCCGAAGACGGCTGGTTCTGGAAACCGGCCGGGTTGCTGGTTGATCTTGTCGACAGGGGTGAGACCTTTGACAGCCTGAACAAGAAGGAAATCTCGTAATGCGCGAAGCCGTCATTGTGTCCACTGCCCGCACCGCCATCGGCAAGGCGTTTCGCGGTTCGTTCAACATGACCCATGGTGCCACCATGGGCGGTGCAGCAGCGGCTGCTGCCATCGAGCGCTCCGGTGTCGATCCCGCGATGATCGAGGACTGCATCATGGGGTGTGGTTTTCCCGAAGGGGCGACCGGCTCCAATATTGCACGCCAGATCGCCATACGGGCCGGCCTGCCGGTCACGGCCTGCGGGATGACTGTCAACCGGTTCTGCTCATCGGGTCTGCAGGCCGTCGCACTGGCAGCACATCGCATCACCGAAGAGGCCACGCCCGCGATGCTGGCCGGTGGTCTGGAGTCGATATCGCTGGTTCAGGATGCTGCCTCGCAGGGAGCTTCGCGGGAAGCGTGGCTGAACGAGCACAAGCCGGAACTCTACATGGCGATGATCGATACCGCCGACATTGTGGCGGATCGCTATGGCATATCGCGCGCAGCGCAGGATGAATATGCCCTGGCCAGCCAGCAACGCACCGCCGATGCACAGGCAGCGGGCAGGTTTGCCGACGAGATCATCCCGGTCACCACGACAATGGGGATGAAGGACAGGGAAACCGGTGAAATTACCACTCATGAAGTGACGATCGAGTCGGACGAGTGCAATCGTCCATCGACGACGCTGGAAGGATTGTCCGGTTTGCAGGCCGTGCGCGGTGAAGGCAAATACATCACGGCCGGAAATGCCTCGCAACTGTCCGATGGAGCGGCGTGTCTTGTGCTGATGGACGCCAGGGAGGCCGAACGAAAGGGTCTCGAGCCGCTGGGGGCTTTCAGGGGTTTTACGGTGGCCGGCTGTGAGCCGGATGAAATGGGCATAGGCCCGGTATTTGCCGTGCCGCGACTGCTTGAACGGACCGGTCACAAGATGGATGACATCGATCTGTGGGAACTGAACGAAGCGTTTGCCAGCCAGGTTCTGTACAGCCGTGACACGCTGGGTATTCCCAACGAGATACTGAACGTCAATGGCGGGTCGATTGCCATTGGTCACCCTTACGGCATGACAGGTGCCCGGCAGGTGGGCCACGTTTTGCTGGAAGGCAAGCGGCGCGGTGCAAAAAAGGCCGTGGTGACCATGTGCATTGGCGGCGGCCAGGGCGCAGCGGGGTTGATAGAGATATTCTAACCCTAATCCGTGGCAAATGACGTCAACTGGTCGGCAAACACGCTGGCCAACCTGGCCTTGAGTATCTTGCCGGACGGCGCCGCGGGCAATTGATCCGACATCACCCAGCGCGTGGGATGCTTGTAGGCGGCGAGGCGTTCGGACAGGTGGAGTTTCAGATCATCCGGCGCCAGTGTGCAGCCCGCGAGCGGCTGGATGAACGCCACTATCTCTTCATTGCCGTGCGTGCTGTATCCGATGACGGCGGCTTGCACCACGTGTGGATGCTGGTTCAGGGCGGCTTCCACCTCCAGCGGATAGACATTGAACCCGGAGCGGATGATCAGTTCCCTGGCCCGGCCGGTAATCTGCAGATTGCCGTCGTCATCCAGATACCCCAGGTCGCCGGTCCGCAACCAGCCCTTGGAATCCAGAACCAGATCGGTTTCGGACGGATTTCGATAGTAACCGGCCATGATGTTCGGACCACGAATGATGATTTCTCCAACCCCGTCGGGACCTGACTGCTCGATGCGGACCTCCTGACCTGTCAGCATCTTGCCGACGGAAGTGTCCGCCCGCGTGGCACCGGGACGGGTTGCGGCAATGCCGGCTGTTGCCTCGGTCATGCCGTATCCATTGAACAAGGACAGTCCAAAGAAGCTTTCCACTTTCTGTTTCCACGCCAGATCAAGCGGCGCACCGCCCGATGATATGTATCGCAGGCGCTCGGCATGCAGCTTCTTCAAACCGGACTGGCTGGCGTGCGCCATCAGCAGGGCGTGCATTTGCGGGACAGCGGGAAACACCGACACCCTCGATTGCAGCGCTGCAAATGTTACCGCAGCATCAAATCGCGGCACCAGTTCAAGACATGCCCCGGCAGCCAGCCCGGCCATGAACGCCGATGACAGCCCGAACACATGGGTCAGGGGCAAGACACCATATATGTGATCTGTGGCTGTAATTCCGCGATGGGAAGCGGATGTCTGCCCGCCATAGATCAGATTGGCGTGGGTCAGCATGACGCC
Source organism: uncultured Anderseniella sp. (assembly GCA_964424975.1). Taxonomy (GTDB): domain Bacteria; phylum Pseudomonadota; class Alphaproteobacteria; order Rhizobiales; family Aestuariivirgaceae; genus Anderseniella. Next base: position 4,018 of record CAYRLR010000025.1, on the reverse strand, counting down.
CTTGGGGTCGCCCGTGGTGCCGGTCGTATAGAGCAGGGTGGCGATCTGGCCTGCACCTGCGGTGCTGGGCTCGGCGACGGTGTCCGGTCGGCATTCCAGCATGGCCGGTTCGCCACCGAATGTGATTTCGCGTGTGCCTGCTGCTTGCGCGTGGCGGTGGGCTGCAGTGGATACGGCGTGTGTGAACAGTGTGGCAGCTGGGCGTGCATGGTCACGGATGCGGCCGATTTCTGCGGCTGACAGGCGCGCATTTACCGGTACAGACCAGGCATCAAGCAGGCTTGTCGCCATCAGCGCAGTTGCAAGTGCGATTGAATTTTCAGCCACCAGCATCACCCGGTGTCCGGGTTCCACGCCGGCTTCCCGCAAGGTTGCGGCGGCCTCGTTTGCGGCTCGCAGCCAGTCGGCATAAGTGATATCACCGGTGAGAGCGGTGGTCAGTGCAATTGCGCCAGGTGCATGGGCAGCCTGTCGTTCAAGCAGGTGGTGTATCCGTGAAAACGATGTCATCTTGCCGAAGACTATACGGCTGAAGGCGCGTCCGCCAGCCGGTAAACCAAGGAGTTCCAGACCATGATCCGCCCCACACTTTCATCTCTGGTTGCCGAGCTGCCTTCGACGGTTCCGTTTGTCGGTCCCGAAGCGCAGGAACGCGCGCGCGGAGATGAGTTCAAGGCACGTATCGGCGCCAATGAAAGCGTGTTCGGCCCATCCGAACTGGCAGTCAAGGCCATGCGGGCTGAAGCAGCCCAGGCTTGGAAGTACGGCGATCCGGAAAGCCATGATCTCAAGCAGGCCCTGGCTGCCTGGCACGGCGTGTCGCCGGACAATATTCTGGTGGGAGAAGGCATTGACGGCATGTTCGGCGTCACTGCGCGACTGTTCGTTGAACCCGGTGACAAGGTTGCGACATCTGCAGGAGCCTACCCGACTTTCAATTACCAGGTTGCCGGTGCAGGCGGCCAGATCGTCACGACACCTTATGTTGAAGATCACGAAGATCCGGCATCGCTGCTGGCTCTGGCACGGCGTGAAAATGCGAAAATGATCTATCTTGCCAATCCGGACAACCCGATGGGGACCTGGTGGCGCGGCAGTGAAATCGACGCGATGATCAAGGACCTGCCGGAAGGTGTCGTGCTGTGCCTGGATGAAGCCTATGGCGAATTTGCCCCAGCCGGCACGATGCCTGACCTGGATGTGCTCAACCCGCAGGTTCTGCGCTTCCGCACGTTTTCCAAAGCCTATGGCATGGCCGGTTGCCGGATCGGCTACATCATCGGTGAAGCGCAGATGATCAAGGCGTTTGACAAGATCCGCAATCATTTCGGCGTCAACCGGATTGCACAGGCCGGCGCGCTGGCGGCACTGGCCGATGATGACTGGCTGGAAGCTGTTGTCATGCGCGTGCACAGCGCGCGCGACCGGATTTGCCGGATCGCCCATGACAATGGCCTGGAGACGATCGCTTCGGCGGCCAATTTCGTTGCCATTGACTGCGGTCATGACGGGGCCTTTGCCAAGGCGGTCATGGACGGCCTGCTGGCCCGCGGCATATTTGTGCGGATGCCGGGTGTGGCGCCGCTCAACCGGTGCATTCGTGTATCGGCGGGTCGCGAAGATGACCTGGACCTGTTCGAGCAAGCCTTGCCGTCGGCACTTGCAGATGCCGGCAGATGAAGCAGCAGGCACGCGTATTCAAACAACTGCCTGTCGGCAGCCTGTCTGTTGCTGTGTTGCTGCTGGTAGCGGGGCTGGTGACAGCCAGCCTGTCCGGTGCACTATTGAAACTGATGGCGAGCGAGCTGAACGTCGCCGTCATGACCTTCGGGCGATATGCCGGGTACCTGGTGATACTGCTGCCGATTGCGGTGTGGCGCTATGGACGCCAGGTGATTTTCCCACCCCACGCGCCGACCCAGTTCCTGCGGGCCACATTGATCCTTGGAGCCACACTGAGCTTTGTGTTCGCGGTGCGCTACCTGCCCTTGGCGAACGCGGTTGCCATCCTGTACATCTATCCGTTCCTGGTGGCACTGCTGTCGCCGTGGCTGCTGGCGGAGCGCGCCAGCCCGGCTGCCTGGCTGGGTGTGGTGTGCGGTTTTGCCGGCGTCCTTATCGTCATGCGGCCTGACCTGGGTGTCCTCAATGTCGGCACCATTGCTGCCATCGCCACCGGCGTGTTCTACGCTTTTCACATCATCATTACCCGCAAGCTTGCCAATGCGGCGCCGGCACTTGTTTCCAATTCCTACATGGCGCTGGTGGCGTTTGTGCTGATATCTCCGCTGGCGTGGTTGTTCTGGCAGCCGGTTTCGCTCAAGCAGGCAGCGATATTGTTTGTCATGGGAGCGGTCAATGCAGTGGCGCACCTGCTGATCATCAATGCGTTTGCACGCGCGTCGGCCCCGGCACTCGCTCCGTTCACCTATGCTGAAATTGTTGCTGCCGTCGGTTGGGGGATACTGTTTTTTGCCGACATACCGGACGCGATCACCTTCATCGGCATTGCAGTGATCATTGCGTCCGGTGTCATCGTGTCCCTGAGCGGCAATCTCGGCCGGCTGATCGCCAGACGGCGCGGTGTCAGTGCGGGCGGTTAACTGGTCTAGGCCTCTAGAACGGTGACTTCGTCGGAAATTCCGGTTTGCGTTTTTCGCGGATCGAGGACAAGCCCTCTTTCACCTCCGGCCCTGAAAATCCCATGAACTCCAGCGCCAGGGACGCATCGAAGCTGGGGCCGGCCATGCGCAGCCAGTTGTTCAGCGAATGCTTGGTCCAGCGAATAGCCGTGGGCGCGCCCCTTGCCAGCTTGCGGCAGATTTTCAGCGCGGCTTCGTAGACCTGATCATCGTCTGCGACCTGTGACACCAGGCCAATACGCTCGGCCTCTTCGCCGGCAAGCGGTTCGCACAGCATCAGATAGTATTTTGCCTTGGCCATGCCGATAAGCAACGGCCAGATGATGGCTGCATGATCACCGGCAGCGACGCCCAGCCTGGTGTGGCCGTCGATGATACGGGCAGTGCGGCCGGCAACGGTGATGTCGCACACCATGGCTGCCGCCAGCCCCGCGCCAACGCTGACGCCCTCGATTGCCGCGACGGTCGGCTTGGAGCAATTGATGACGTTGTAGATCAGATCACTTGCTTCCTTCCACACACGGGCGCGGGTTGCAAAGTCGTTGGTCATATCTTCGACCAGGCCCAGGTCGCCGCCTGCCGACAGGTTGCCGCCGTCGCCGCGCAACAAAACCACGTTGGTGTCGGGGTCGCGATCTATGTCACGCCATACTTCAGCCAGTTCGCGGTGGCCATTGGCATCAAGCGCATTGAGCTTTTCCGGTGCGCTGAGAATGACCTCCAGAATGCCGTCTGCCGGCCGGTTGAACTTCAAGGACGTATAGTGCGAATAGAACTCGGTCATGGTCACTCAACAATTGTTCTTTTGTTATAAGATGGCTGGCCAGTATGGGACAGTCAGACGGACTTGAGAAGAAGGTGGATAGTGCATGGGTGTGATGATTGATGGCAAGTGGCACAGGCAATCTATTGCCGAGCTTTCCGACGGCGGCAGCTTCAAGCGCAGCGAAACCAGTTTCCGGGACTGGATAACACCTGACGGCGAGTTTCCCGCGCAGCCAGGGCGCTATCGTCTTTATGTTTCCCTGGCGTGTCCGTGGGCACACCGGACCCTGATCATGCGGGCGCTGAAGGGCTTGCAGGACAAGATCCCTGTGTCGGTGGTCAACTGGTTCATGGGCGAAGACGGCTGGTCGTTTGACGAGGGCGAAGCTGTTGTGGCTGACCCGGTGTTCGGCGCGGCGTTTTTGCGTGACGTCTATGCCGGCGTAAAACCCGATTATACCGGCCGGGTAACTGTGCCCGTTCTGCTTGATACCGAGACCCGGCAGATCGTCTCGAATGAAAGTGCCGAGATCATCCGCATGTTCAACACGGCATTTGACGGCTCAGGCGCTGCTCCGGGTGATTATTACCCGGCCGCAGTGCGCGACATG
>CAYRLR010000024.1:0-12948 GCA_964424975.1 uncultured Anderseniella sp. | reverse complement strand
GGAATTGAACCCGGGCAGCCCGATGAAACTGACGGCATTGCAGAGCAGATCAAGCAACTGCGCCAGGACCTGGAGAAGGCGGACCAGGTGATTGAAACAGAAAACGCCGGCTATGTGGCAGCCCTGGACCTGGATGGCCTGATCGAGATCCTGAATGAATATGACGTGCGTGCCGCGACACTGGTCAGGCCGGGTCATTTTGTTACCCACGGCGTCAACCTCATAGAGATCGACAAGGAACTCAAGGGCAAGGACCAACAGAACTTCTGCAAATCGGTGCGCGATGCGTTCACGATCGAAAGCACGCGCAGCCTGACAGAAACCGGAGAGTTCGAGGTCAATGCCCTGGTCGAAGTGGGCCTGCGCGCGCTATCTCCAGGCATCAATGACAGCTACACCGCGATTGCCTGCATTGACCAACTGGTCAGCGCACTGGCTACCATGGCCGAAGCAGCGCTGAAACCACGGCTTGTGAAGGATACCGATGGCCGCGCCCGGCTACTGCTCTACAGCCAAGGGTTTTCACATTTCATGAACACGGCATTCCATCCGCTTCGCCACGCCGCGCGTGACAATCCGCTGGTTCTGTCAAGATTGCTCAATGCCTTCAGGGTTCTGTTGTCAGTTGAGGGGATAAGCGACAAGGACGCCAATGCGGTAAAAACGCATTTGAGTGCACTCAAACAAACCATAAAGAACAATGTGTCGACGGGCGAAGATCGCAAGCATTTGCTGGCGCGGCTCGGCAGCGTCGAGAAAGATACAAAAAATGTCGAATAAGCAGGGAACCATCCTGCTGCTGGTGCGTTTGTAATACTCAGAAAACAAATTGACAGGTGTTTGGATGACGACGCTCAAGACCGATCAGGCCCGCGCAGCCCAGGACAGACCAATGGTATCACGGGTCCTGGTTATCAGTATGATCCTGGCAGCCAGCGTTCTGTTTGGTGCCCTTGTTTACTTCGCATAACGGTATCCCGGAGCGCGTTATTGGAGCAAGTTAACAACAATGGGGGCGGTATGACGGTTGAAACACGATATCCAACAATGCATGGTTCCGGTTTCCGGGTGACACACAGAATGACCAGCGTAAACAACGGCAGAACATACATGAGCGATCAGTCGAAAAAATCCGAGGATGACAACCACCGCATTGACCCTGTGGTGCCGGAAGCTATCGGTAAGCAGCTGAAACGGATATACGACAAGGTCGCCGATGAACCGGTACCTGACCGTTTTTCAGCACTGCTGGACCAGCTTGCCAAGCAGGAACAGGACAAAAAATAGTGACAGTTCCCGACCAGTTCCGCGAGGATTTGCTTGAGGCTATTCCTTCATTGAGAGCCTTTGGCTATTCGCTTTGCGGCAACGCGACGCGAGCAGACGACCTGGTGCAGGAAACCATGGTCAAGGCCTGGGCAAACGCCGCATCCTTCCAGCCCGGCACCAATCAGCGCGCGTGGCTGTTCACGATATTGCGAAATGAGTTCTACTCGCAGATGCGCAAGAAGAAACGCGAAGTTGAAGACCCCGAAGGTCATTTCGAAGCCAGCCTGTTCGAAAAGGGCCGGCAGGAAAGCCATCTTGAACTGCAGGACATGAAACGTGCCCTGGCCACACTGCCTGATGATCAGCGCGAGGCCATCATTCTCGTGGGTGCTTCCGGCATGTCTTACGAAGAAGCCGCGACCATATGTGATGTCGCCACCGGCACCATGAAAAGCCGGGTCAGCCGGGCACGCAGCAGGCTCGAAGAGTTACTCGGCGAGACATCAAGCGAACTTTCACAAGCAGCGGGATAAAGCCGGAAATTGGCCAGCAGCATCAGGCATTACGAATGTGAAAAATGCCCTTTGCGGGGCATCGACATATTCCGCAAATTCAGCAAGGACGAGTTAGGCTTCGTATCCGCCTTCAAGTCGGGCGAACTGGTAGCAGAAGCAGGTACGACCTTTCTGACACAAGGCTCCAGCAGTGCCTATGTCTACACCGTGCTGTCTGGATGGGGGTATCGCTACAAGGACCTTGAAGACGGTCGACGGCAAGTGCTGAATTTCGTGTTTCCGGGCGAACTGGTGGGTTTGCAGGGCGCGGTGCTCAAGGAAATGGAACATTCCGTGCAGGCCCTGTCTGACATGATCCTGTGCATTTTCGAGCGCAGCAAACTGTGGGACCTGTACAAGAATTACCCGACGCTGGCCTATGACATAACCTGGCTGGCCGCGCGCGAAGAACAGATGCTCGAACAACATCTGTTAACCGTTGGCAAACGCACCGCCAAGGAACGCCTGGCATACCTGGTGCTGCACATATTCGAGCGCGCCAAGCTGCTCGGCATGACGAGCGGCAATTCATTCGAGGTGCCGTTAACCCAGCAACATGTGGCTGACACGCTGGGGCTGTCACTGGTGCACACCAACAAGACCCTGCGGGTGCTGTACAATCAGCAGCTGATCTCCTGGAACAGGAAAACGCTGACCGTTCTCGATCATGACAGGCTGTGCGACGTCGCAAAGTGGGAAGGCCTGGGCGAACAGAAACGCCCGTTCATCTGATCAGCAGCGCTGATCACACTCACCGAAAAATCTGATTCTCTGTTTACTGTCAGATTTCCTGCGATATCTGGCCATAGCTCAACATCGCGAACAGGCATGTTCCGCCAACTATATTGCCGATCAACACCGGCACGAAAAAGTCAGTGAACATGGCCAGAATCGACAGATCGCCGGCCAGCACAAGCAGAAACGCCTCAACACTGCCGGCCACGATGTGAGTGAAACTGCCCGCAGCAATGAGATAGGTAATCAGGATGATAACCCAGATCCTTGCGTTCTCGGCCGTCGGCATCATCCACACCAGACTTGCAATCAACCATCCCGAAATCACGCCGCGGATGAGCATTTCCCAGCGATCATTTTCCATCATGTGATGACTGATAGACATGGCAGCGCGATAAACCTCGGGCGGAATGACGCCCGGCGTGGCCAATAACAGCGCAAACAGGAAGCATCCCACAACGTTTGCGGCAAGAACTATGCCCCAAAGTCGTGCGGTGCGCAGCGCTGAGGCAGCGGACGGATTGATCAATACCGGCAGCACGGGCGTGATGGTGTTCTCGGTGAAAAGCTGCAACCGGGCCAGGATAATGATCAGAAAGCCAACCGTATAACCAAGGCTTTCAACCAGATGCCGCCACGGCGCATCTGGCAGATAGGTATGCAGGATGGCCTCACTGACCACCGAAAAGCCGATTGCAATGCCGGCTGCAAGTCCCGAGATAGCCAGCGAGAAAGCCGGGCGGGACATTTCTTCCTCGCCCTCTCGCCGGATGATCTCGTAGATGACCGGCGCGCGCAAGCCTTCGCGCTCGCGAACCTCTTGCTCTTCGTCCTGATCGAGGTCGATTTCCTCGCTATCGCCTTGATGCTTGCTCAAGCGGCAGTACGTTTGCCGGCAGTCTGGTCAAAAAACAGGGCCTGCGAGATTATCCCCTTCACCATGTCGGGACGGAATGGCTTGGTGATGAGAAATGCCGGCTCCGGCTTGTCGCCGGTCAGCAGGCGTTCCGGGAAGGCGGTGATGAAAATCACCGGCACATCGAAGGTTTTGAGGATGTCATTGATGGCATCGATACCGGAGCTGCCGTCGGCAAGTTGTATGTCTGCCAGAATCAGGCCGGGAGGGCTTCTGCCGGCCAGATCCATCGCTTCGGAATGGGTGCGGGCAATGCCGGTAACGGAGTGGCCGATGTCTGTCACCAGTGTTTCTATATCAAGGGCAATGAGCGGTTCATCCTCGATGATCATCACATGGGTGTGCACCTGTTCGCTGATTTCCTTGCTGGCCTGAACAAGCAATGCGGAAATCTCTGCTTCGTCGGTTGTCAGAATGGTTGCAGTCTCGTCGATGCTGAAGCCCTCGACGGACACCAACAGAAAAGCTTGCCGGGCGCGCGGCGTGACGGCTTCAAGGTTGCGCCCTGCTGCCTTTTCCCAATGGTCAGGTGGCGTTGTATCGGTATTGATACTGAAGGACGACCAAAGGCCGGAGATCACACGGTAACTTTCGACTCGTGGATCAACATCCGGATTGAAGATGGACGGATCAGCTATCAGCGCTTCCAGCAAGGCCGCAACATAAGCATCGCCACTGGTCTGGGAACCCGTAAGCGCACGGGCATAACGCCGAAGCATCGGCAATTGAGGGCCCACGAGGGTTGCAATACTCATTCGCTATTCTCCTAAACAGGCCAGCTTGTCAGGCCACCTTTTTCGATTCTGTTATAAACACCATCATCGTGCCGCAACAATACCTGTTTGCTGGCCACGGATATCTACGTCTGCCTTGTCATGTGTAACAGGGACGGCACCACCATCCCGACCTTGCAAGGCAACGCAAAAAAACCGCTTACCAACTGGTTCACGGTCTCCCACGCGTCGGCGACATCCGTCGCAACTGCGTCGTCAATTGTTTGCTTGAGGTGGTCCATGCGTGCCTGCCTTGCGCTACTGCAAATAGTAAAATGCAGAAGTTGCAAAAAGGTTCCAATGGTTGAAAAATTTATTTTCCCCGCAAGCTATCCAACACCTTTGACTTGAGCACTTCGAGCGAACGTTTCAGGCGGTCGTCATTGCCGCGATAACCGGACCTTCCGACTTCAGCCACCCGCTCAAACAGTTCTCTCGCATCGCAGGTGTCGTTGTACGCCATTGACCAACCGGAAAACAACCGCCCGGCGGTTGCACCCTGCGCCAGCACTTCTACGTCCGAGTGGCGATCATCCCGGGCAATCACCTTAAACAGGCGCCTCACGGCGGACTCGTGGCCTTCCAGTACCTGTGTGAAGCGTGTTCCATTGAAGACAAGTACGCCGCTGATGTCGGAGAGCGCATTGTTGATCTGCGACTGTTCCGCAATGTTGCGTGCTTTTGAAGAGGTCATGCCCGACAAGGCGGAGCTCGTGTAAATGAGTTCGAACATACCTGTACGATCCTGACTGACTGGTTCTTCTGAGAGCCCTCTCGCGAATAGTACTAACGCTTCCGGCGTCAAAACTTTACATCAAAAGACATAGTCGGCAAAGAAATAAGGCAGCCCGGGGGCTGCCTTGATACGCAATTTGTCGATCCGATCATTGATTGTCTGTCTGATATCGTTCGACACCTTCAGCCGGACAATCACGGGCCGTTAAAACTGTCAGATATTGCCCATCAACACCAGGATCAACACAATGAGCAGCACGAGGCCAATGCCGCCTGATGGCGCAACGCCCCATGATCTGCTGTATCCCCAGCGCGGCAGTGCGCCAATCAGCAACAGGACAAGAATGACGATGAGAATGGTACCAAGCATGATCGTTATCTCCACGGTTCGAAGTTGTGTCAAGCAGACAACAGTTTGCATCGCCCGCACTGACTAGAATGCGGGACTACGCGTTTGGTTCCATGTGCAGGCAATACTGACCAGGCCCTGTGGCGCCGTGGCCATTGTCGGTGTCTGGTGCAGCGCAATCAAAAAAACCGGAACCAAACCGGCGGTGAACAGTTGGTTCATCAGGGCTGTCATGAACAGCCCATTCTTGAAACAACCAGTCACGGATCAGGACATGAAAAATTCCCCATCTGGATTTGTGGCAGGCGTTATCGTTGTGGCCACGGTTCTGACTGCTGCAACCATTCTGTTTATTGCCTAGACTCAAACTGAACGACCTCAGCCATACGGGAAATACCAAAGCGAGCGGCTATGGTCAGAACTGGCATATCAGGCGGGCTTCAGCACCTTCAGGGCCAGTGGTGCAATGGAGCATGAAACAGGACTTGCGGATCTGGTCAGTTCCCCATCGATGGACAGATGCAGCCTTGACTTCGCCTCGATCACGATGCGCCTGGACACCTGACGCTGCAGATGTGGCGAACTGTTCCAGTACCCCAATGCAGCGCTTGCAGTCATGCCTATCAGATCGAGTTCATGATGTGCATCAGACAGGTACAAGGCGAGTTGACCTTCGTCCTGGTCAGGATTGATCGGCAATTTTCCAAGTTCGTCCGGTACCGGATTCACGAACACCATAGCCAGCACAGCGTTGCTTCGAAAAGACTGGAAGTCGCCCTTGAAACGGAGTCTGACGGGCTTTACCCGGCCCAGCAGTGTCGCGAATGCCTTGAGGCCGTTGAATATCTTGGAGAGCCGGCCTGACCTGGGCAACTTGTCCCGGATGGCCACGAACTCAGGATGCAGCCCAACGGAAACGTGGTTGAGGAAAACCCTGCCGTCGACAGTACCCACATCCACCCGGGACCGCTGCATTGTGGGCAGTGCACTGATCGCCTCTTCAATGTCGAGCGGCATGGCGATGGCATGTGCAAACAGGTTCATGGTGCCAAGCGGAAGGATGCCAAGCGTCTTGTCGTACTCAATGGCCAGCCCTGCCGCCTGTGAAACCGTGCCGTCCCCGCCTCCGACCACGACAGCATCAACCGTGTCGGCCTTGAATGCCTCCGTGAGTGCATCCGTCAGGGCATCAGGTTCGACAATTATGTACTCAAACTGATCCGCCGGGAGACTGTCCAGCAAGTCACGCAGACGCTGTTTGCCGGCCGACATGGCGGAGCCGGCTTTAGAGTTGACAATGATGCGGATGACCTTTTTCGCCATGGATGGCCTCAACTTTCGGGACATTGATCCAGGGTCAGGACCTGGCCGGACTGGAGACGGTTTGCGCAACATCGGAGCCGGACAGAAATTCGCTCAGTGATGCCAGCTCGTCGAACTGGTCGGCCACTGCCTTCAATATGATCAGCATGGGCACCGCCACGAATACGCCGGCTGCGCCCCACATGAAGCCCCAGAAGGCAATGGACAGCAGAATGACCACTATGTTGATCGAGAAACGGCGACCCAGCAGATAGGGCGTCACAAACTGGCCCTCGATCAATGTCAGCAGCAGATAGGCAAACGGAACGGTGAGCGCCTGGCCCAGGGTATCAAATGAAATTATGGCAACAGCGCCTGACAGGGCAATGCCACCGATCGCGCCAACATAGGGCAGGAAGTTCAACAGACCTGCAAGCACGCCCCAAAGCAAGGGATTGGGCATGCCCAGCATCCACACGGCAACACCAACAAGCACCCCGAGCACCGCGTTGATGAGACTGACCGTCAACAGGTAGCGCGACACGTCACGCTCAATACCGTTGGCAAGTTGCACGGCAGATTTCTTGTCCTTCAGGGTCGGCATGACCCGGACCACTTTGAGAAAAAACAGATCCCGCGATACAAGCAGGAAGAAACACAGGGTGAAGGTCAACAGGGAGGTCGCCGCAAGCGCGACCAGATCGTCGGCAGCGCGCGCCAGCAGACCGGGCTGCTTGATGATGACCTCCTGTGCGGTTGCGGTGGTTTCAGCCGTGGCAATTTTTCCGACCTCTTCGCCGGCCTTGTCGATGGAACTGATCGGATCGCGCAATGCCTTCAGTTTCCATTTCAGTTGCTGGCCGATCTGGGGGGCGTCCCCGATCAGGTTCGCGACCGGAGTTGCCAGGGTTGCAACTGCCAGAACCAGACCGGTCGAGAACACCAGCATTATGAAAAAAGCGGAAAGGCCGGCAGGGATGCGTACGCGTTGGCCGATCTGAATGATTGGGCTGAAGGTCAATGCCAGCACTACCGCAACGGCAATCGGCAGAAACAGCCCGCGGCCAAAATACAGCGCAAAACAAGCGCCGAGGACAGCCAGTAACTTGACTGCAAATCGCGTGCTGGGTGTGAGCGCCACGGGGGATGACTCAGCAGTTTTCATTGTCTTACCCAATATATCCTGCGCTGCGTGATCGCAGACGGTTGGCCGTCCAAATCCCCCTGGTAGCATTCTCAAAAACGGCTGGCTGCAAACTTGATGATGCATGCATCACGACAGCAGCCATCGGGTTCGGGAGTTTCATCGATTGTCTTCCTGCGGATTCAAGACAAGCATTAACGCAGCTGAGGCGGGTTGGTTCCGTCTGTCCGCGCAATCAGTGTCGAATACCAAAGGACACAGGTATTGGCCCGTTTGGTCTAACGGCTCCCGGGATTACAGCACATCGGAAAAGCTGTCGTTTCTCGATATCAAGCGCAGCCGGTCAATGTCGCAGATCTTTATCCTGCGCTTGCCAAGTTCTATGATTTTCTCCGAAACGAGATGACCGAGTTCGCGCGAAACCACCTCGCGATGAGTGGCGATGCGGGTCGCAATCTCGTAATGGCTGGGCGCGGGCTGGATCAGATTGTCATTGCTCCGGGCCTCGCGGGAATCATATAGCCGGACCAGTTCGCGCTGCACACGCAGGCGCACGGGCATTGTACCAAACTCGAAAATCCGCTGCGACAGTCTGCGCGACTTGGCAACAAGCAGTTCGGCAAGCCGCAGTCCCAGCTCGGGTGTCGTCAATACCAGTGCACGAAAGTCTTTCGACGTCATCTGGGCAATCAGGCAATCTTCTGTCGCAGCAATTGATGCCGATCTCGGCTGGCCGTCGACGGCGGAAAATTCGCCAAACAATTCGCCGCTTTTTATGGTGGTGAAGCTGACTTCCTTGCCCTCTTCGGAAAAGCTCCGTGCAATCACTTCACCTTCAATGACGAAAAAAATGTCTGTGGATTGGTCGTCCTTGCGCAGAATTTCGGAATTTTTCTGATGTTGCCGTAAAATGCAACTGCTTTGCAACTGGCCAAAATCACAATTGTTCAGGCCACGCAACAAATCAATCTTCTCAAGCAGTTCCTTGTTCAACCTGGATCCAATTCCGCATTTCAAAAGCCGGGACAGGCAAGACACCTGGACCTTGCTGCATCTCATACACAAAACCCGGTCCGCGGATCAGTGCTTCAGACAGCACTATAGCCGTGCGGCATCAAAAAAACAATTTGGCCACAATTGTTATCCCGGGCGCAGAATTGCACGTGGACAAACCTCAAACCGGCAGTCTGCTGATATGATTGTCCCATGCCACATTGTTGTGACGCGGCAGGGATTTGCCGAAATCTGACTGCTGGCTGACGGTTACCAACCGGCCTGTACCGCTGCTGACCAGAAACTCGCCGGTGCCGGGTCCGGCCGTAGCACCACAGCCATCTTCAATCGCGGCACTGCCTAAAAACTTGCCGTCCTCAACTGACCAGAACGTTGAGATATTGCCCCGTGGAGAGGTAACACATGCTGTTTGCCCGCCGCTGTCGACGGCAACCGACCCGCAATAGTTTTTCATTTGCACGGTGATCTCGCCCGGCGCGCTCATCAAATGAAGTTCACCGTCCTGGTAGCGACAAACCAGTGGCAAGCGATCCTGGCTCGCGCCCTGATACTGCATGGCAATGATAATGGCGCCCGACGCAGCAACCGCCATGTGCCGGATGCTGAGCTTGTGCATCTCAGCCGGCAGCGCATGGCTCGACAGCAATCTGCCATCCCTGACGTCCATGAACGCCAGGGACGGTTGCATATCAGCAATGTTCAGTTTGTGCCGACCGCTGTCGGGCAGGGTCAGGATGCCCCCATTTGCGATGGCCATGACGGCACCGCCGGGCATGAACGCGATGTCATGTGGACCGATCCCGCCGCTGTCAAATTCCGCTACCCGCCTGTAGCCATTCGATGCATCCCATACGCCGATGACACCACGGCCTTCAGCGGTGTCATTTTCCGTGGTGAACAGCAACCGGCCATCACCCGAAAAGGTCCCGTGTCCGTAAAAGTGCCGGTCTGCAGGCGAAGCCATGATGCGGGTCACCTGGCCGGACGAACGCTCGATGACAAAGGCAAAGGTGCCCGGCCGGCGCGCAAAGATCACAGTATCGGATGTTGCCGGCCGGAATGCGCCGCCATGCCCGCGATCAGGCAATTCGACCTGCCAGTGCACCTGGGCCTCTTCATCGAACAGCACTGCTGCGTGTGAGCCGGTCGCAGTTCGTGCGCTCGACAGATAGACCTGCGGGCGAACCGCAGACGCAGTGGCCTGCACAGGCGCAACCATGACAGCACCTACCCCGATGAGAAACTGCCGCCGGTCAATCGCCATCTTGACTGTTGAACCCCATGGCCAGGCCAAGCGCCGGATAGACGGCTGATTTGACCAGTTCCTGCGTATAGTGAACATGTTTCACAAGGAACATCGCCTGGTCTCTCGCCTGTGCATCGGATACCGCTTCATGCAGGGGCAGGCGCTGCCAGCCGATAAAGGTCGAACCATACTTCAGATGCTCAGCCATCTGGTCCGCCTGACGGACCGTGCCGCCTGCCGCAAGCATCGCGGCACGCAGACCGGGCCGGGAATTCTCACCTTCGAACAAGCCATGCAAACCGTCAAAGTTTGCCGCCAGCGCTGCGTAAGACAGCGAACTGCGCCAGTGTTCGGCGCGACGCGGACGCGCCTTCGCAAGGCTTGCCCCGAGCGGGCGGGCAAGTTTCAGATCCGCCATCAGGCCCAGTTGGTCAGACATGTTGCGGGCAATCAATTCCACGCCATCAGACCCGGATGCCGGGCGCCATGACGACCATTCCTTGAGAGTGGCCGCCGACATGGCGTTGAGGTTTGCACTGATCGAGACCGCCAGGGCGCACCTGGCCTTGTTGTCGACACCGGTGTCGTGAATAACGCGTTCCAGTGCCGGAAACCCCTGGATGGCAACGCTCGCCTTGCCGATACTGGCTGGCGTCGGGATGTCGCTCGCTGCAGCGGAAAGCAGTTTCCTCACCTGCCTGGCGCCTTGCCCGTGCTTGTCCGGCCAATACTCGAACCTGTAATGACGATCATCGACCATAACCGGTCCAAATCGGATGTGCTGTATCGACTGCCAGGCAACCAGTGCCGTTTTGAAAGCCGTTATTGCAGCGGCATCAGCCAGCATTCCGTCTTTGCAGTCGGTGACGATGGCACTGGACAGGTCTCCGGTCGCTGCCTCCAGCACCTGGTATCGCGGCACGATGTGACCGGCAATGATGTCGTCCAGCCCGGCATTGGCGTCTGCCAGAGCGGACGGCACTGGCAGTGCAATGCAGACCGCGGTACACGCCAGCAATCGGTACAGATACTTTTTCATAGTGAATTCACAAACGCGATCAAATCGGCACGCTCCCCTGGTGACAGCACGGCAAACGCGTCCCTGGCGCCGCGCGCCTCGCCACCATGCCACAGTGTTGCCTCGGTTATGTTTCGTGCCCTGCCATCGTGCAGGAACAATGTATGCCCGCTGACGGTTTCGGTTGCACCAATGCCCCACAGGGGCGCTGTGCGCCATTCGCGCCCCAAAGCCTTGCCCTCCGGCAGGCCATCAGCCAAACCGTCGCCCATATCGTGCAACAGAAGGTCTGTGTAGGGCCAGATGGTCTGGCCTCTTTGTTCCGGCGCCACGTCGCTGGCCGCCGACGTCCTGAAAGACGGTGTATGACAGGATGCGCAGCCAATTGCGCTGAACAGGGTCTTGCCGGCGAGCACCTGGTCGGACCGGGCGTTTGAGCGCGCCGGAACAGCCAGGTTGCGGGCATAGAAGGCGACGAGATCAAGCATTTCATCGGGCACCTCGACATTGCCCTTGGCCGGGTCCGCGCCGGACACTGCCCGCACGCAGGCTGCCTGTGACGCAGTGCAATCGCCGGACGACGATTTCATCAGGCTGGTTGATAATCCCATGTCACCGGCAAACGCGGCGGCCGATTGCTGGCGCACTGTCGGCTGGCCGGCTTTCCAGCCAAATCGACCGGGCACGGTTTTGCCGGTTTCGAGGTTGGTGACCATGTTGGGCCGGCCGGAAATGCCGTCACCGTCGGCATCATCCGGGTCGGCATGGGCAACAATGTCACGATCAGCGATTGCTTCCAGCAATCCAAGCCCGATCATCTGGTTGGCAATTCGCGCAGACAGTCTTGATCCGGGGTCCATCGCGCCATAGGCCAGATCGGCCAGCTTTATCGTGGGGCGGCGCAGCATGGCCGTCTCGCCACCGGCCAGTTCGACTGCAGACTCGTCATAGCTGACTTCAATGCGGGCTTCGGGCTGGTGCCCCTGGATGGCAAAGTCCTGTATCTGGCCGCCATAGACAGGATCGGGCTTTACCGGAGGGCTGTCATCAAACGAGGGAATGCCAAGCCGCAGCAACATGGACACGGCATTGTCGGATGGATTTTCAGGTGGATGACCGCGGCCGTCTTTCAGATGGCAGCGCTGGCAGGCACGCGCATTGTACAGAGGCCCAAGGCCATCGGAGGAGTTTGTCGAGGCCGGTGCCGACACCCACAGCTTCCTGAAAATACCGTTGCCGATCTTGAAATCGAACTCGCGTTCGAAACTGATATTGCCGGATGCGTGAGAAAACGCGTTGGCATTGCTGGCGCGACGGCGTGAAGTCGCCTTGCCGCCGGGAGATTGTTCTCCCGGTACGAAAGCCAACGGCTCGGCTAGCGCTTGTGGAAACTGCACAAGCAACAGCCAACCGATTGATGCAATGCCGACCAGAATTGGCAAAGACCTGCGTCCAGGGACTGTTATCATGGTTATTGCCTGTGTTCCATCGCGCCTGCGGCATCGGCATGCAGGCGTGCGGCAAGATCTTTCAGGGCACGTTGAAAGGTTGTGGTGCCCGTGGAAGAAACCGGCATGAACGGCTTGCGCATCTTTTTGCATAGCTTCTTGGCTTTCAAACAAGCCTGATGATTGATGCAATCGATCGGGCAAATCACGGCATCACATCGACTTATCAGATCATCAATGAGATGGGCTGATTGTTCCAGGCCGCCATCATGATGAAGCAGGGAGATTCTGGCTGCTTCTGCTGCCTTTGCGATCTGCGGGACGCTGGCCTGCCGCCCGCCGAGATACAGTACCGCTTTTCCGCATAGTCCAAGAACCGGATCATAGCTCACCACCGGCTGTTGCTGCGCCTTTGCAGGCCTGGTCATGCGCATCCCGGCCAGCC
>CAYRLR010000023.1:0-13080 GCA_964424975.1 uncultured Anderseniella sp. | reverse complement strand
CGCTGCACCAGGCGGTAGCTGTCTTCACGGCTCACGCCTTTCTGGGTCAGGGCGAGCAGCACCCGCTGCGAGTGCACCAGGCCACCGAGCTTGTCGAGATTGGCCTGCATGTTGTCAGGATAGACCAGCAGCTTGTCGATTACACCGGTGAGACGGCGCAGTGCAAAGTCGAGATGCGCCGTGGCGTCGGGCCCGATACCGCGCTCAACGGATGAATGCGAGATGTCGCGTTCGTGCCACAGCGCCACGTTTTCCATGGCGGGCATGGTGGCCGAGCGCACCAGCCGGGCCAGACCGGTGAGATTTTCGGTCAGCACCGGGTTGCGCTTGTGCGGCATGGCCGAAGACCCTTTCTGGCCGGCAGAAAAGAATTCTTCCACCTCAAGGACCTCGGTGCGCTGCAAATGCCGCACTTCGGTTGCCAGCCGCTCAACCGACGAAGCGATGACACCGAGCACGGAGAAATACATGGCGTGCCGGTCGCGCGGGATCACCTGTGTTGACACTGGTTCAATCTCCAGCCCCATGGACTTTGCCACATGTGCCTCGACGGCCGGGTCGATATTGGCAAAAGTGCCTACTGCACCGGAAATCGCGCAGGTGGCTACCTCCTTGCGGGCAAACATGAGCCGTTCCCTGCAACGGGCAAACTCGGCATAAGCCTGGGCGAGCTTGAGACCGAATGTTGTCGGTTCTGCGTGAATGGCGTGGCTGCGTCCGATGGTCAGCGTGTTCTTGTGTTCCAGTGCGCGTTTCTTGAGAGCCGCCAGCAACAGGTCAAGATCTTCAAGCAGCAGGTCAGATGCCCGAACCAGTTGCACGTTGAAGCAGGTATCCAGTACATCAGACGACGTCATTCCCTGGTGCACGAAGCGGGCTTCCGGACCGACGATCTCGGACAGGTGCGTGAGGAACGCAATCACATCGTGCTTGACCTCCGCTTCGATTTCATCGATGCGGGCAACGTCAAACTCGACGTTACGGGCCTTGTCCCAGACGGTCTTTGCTGCCTCTTTCGGGATAACACCCAGTTCAGCCTGAGCGTCTGCTGCATGAGCCTCGATTTCAAACCAGATACGGAATTTCTGTTCGGGCGACCAGATGGCGGCCATTTCTGGCCTTGTATAACGCGGGATCATGCTTGGGCTGCTTTCAGTGAGAATAGGAAGACGGCTTTGATCTAGCAGAGCGCTTGAGCACACTCAACACCGGATCAGGATGAGTTTTGCTTGAATCGAGCAAAACGCACGACCTGACTGGTCGCCAGAGCATCAGAGCAAGTTTGCGGATGTCTTCGGGTTCATTTCCAGGAAGGCAGTTTTACGGGCACGGCGATGAAGCGCGCATCGCGGCCTTCGAAACCGAATGTCAGCTTGTGCACCATCACAACGACGCGGGAATTTTCGTTTTCCCCGAATGCGATGACGTCGGCCAACCTGTAACTTTCCGGACAGCCCCGGCTCTTCGGCAATTTGTCGTCGCGGTATACTTCAACGGTGGAATTCTCGCCTTCGATGTGGGCCGACAGGGCGAAACCCCGCACCGGGCTGTACGGCTTGCATTCGCCGGGTTGTTCGATGTCGATTTCAGTCAGTTTCACAGTCCACAAGGTCGACAGATTGTGAAAGCGCTTGAATGTCATTGTGTGCGGGGAGGTGACGCGTTCGCCGACAGCATTACTGGCCAGCAGTTTTGCCGGTTGCACAGTGCCGTATTTTTCAATCAGCGGCGCAGCCTCGGTCAGGGCCTGGTGGCGCGCAGTGTGTGCGGTGGCCTGTTCGTCGCGCACCACAACCCGGATCGGCGAGCCTTTTACCCATTCATCGGTCTCGAGATTGATGATGTAGACATCGGCATAAGGAAATCCCGAACCGTCCTGCACACCGTATTCTTCAAAGGCAAAGTGCCCACCGTCCATGGAAAATCAGATAATGTATCGGTCTGACGCGTCAGCGGCCGCGGCCAGTGAAACACTAAGCACGAGTTGCGCAATGACAGCGATTATGAGCATAAGGAATCTCATGCAGACAGTATGTACGAGTTTGCACGGGGTTGCGATAGACAGGTTGGATTGTGGTTAGGATTGGCAGCGTCAAGCGCGCTGCGGCAACACGTGAAGATAGAACGGTCGCAGCAGCATTGGCAGGCAGTAGATCGGAAACTGCAGCATGGCGAAAAACAGCCAGGCATCGTCCGGCGCAGCCGATCCGAGAACGCTCATCACCACGGCAATATTGCTTCCGGAATGGGAATAGCCAAACGTGTAGGCGCGCTGCTGCCCGGTCCGCCAGAACGCGGCGACCGTGATTGCGTTGATCGCGATGTGCAATACGGTTGCAAGACCTATCAGGCCAAGCGAATAGGCCGGCTGGGCGATGACGCGGGCCGGGATGCCATCCATGAGGGCAATGGCAAACAGCACCATGATGATGACATTCACGCCGTCAAACATGCCTGTTGATGCCTTGCGCTTTTCAGCGCCCAGCCAGGATCGCAACCCCCAGGCGGCCAGTGAAGCGCCGCCGATAAGGCCTGCAAGCCGGACGGCGAGGTCGGCGCCGGATATGGCGATTGCGCCTTGTGCAAACAGTTCGGTGAACGCCGGGGTGATGATCGGATGCAGCGCAGTGGAGGCAAAGATGGTCGCCACCGTCAGCGCGCCGTCAAGCCCCATGATGAACGCAAGGGCGGCGGCGCCGAAATTTGGGGGCGAGGTGGCATAGATGATCAGCGCGGCATTGAGGCCGGGAGATTGCGGAAAGGCATGCAGCACTGCAACAAACACAACCGGAATGACAAGAAATGCCCATACCAGTGACAAAAGGAATACCCGGGGTTTGCGCAAATGCGCCAGTGCGTGCTGTATTTCCAGCCGCGCCAGAACGACAGTCAGCATCAGGAACACGTTAATCGCCAGGGTGGGGCGCAGAAGTTCTGCAAGCGGCTGAAAAGCACACCCCATGACAATGCCGAGCGGCATCAGCAACGTGCCGTAACGCCCCATCCATTCAAGGCCGGTCCTGATCATTTTGACCTACATCTTCGATGGCAGCCAGGTGGCGATGCCGGGAAACAGGGAAATGATCACGACGGCAAGCACCATCAGCGCAAACATCGGCAACGCCGCCCTGGCAATGAAATCCATGTCGCGTCCGGTCATGCCCTGCAGGACGAAGAGATTGAACCCGATAGGCGGTGTGATCTGGGCAATCTCGACAACAATGGTGAGAAACACGCCAAACCAGATCATGTCGAAACCTGCCTGGCGGGCAATCGGTTCGACCACGGCCATGGTCAGCACGATGGATGAGATGCCGTCAAGAAAACAGCCGAGCACAATATAGAAGATGGCCAGCACCGCGATCAGCATGGCGGGCGACAGTTGCATATGGGCAATCCACTCGGCCACGGCGCGCGGCAGACCGGTGAAGCCCATGGCAAGGGTCAGGAAGGCAGAGCCTGCCAGGATGAAGGCGATCATGCACGAGGTACGCGTTGCGCCCATCAGCGAGGAAATGAAATTTTCACGGGTCAGGTGACCCTGCTGCCACGAGATCGCAAACGCACCCAGGACGCCGAGGACGGCAGCTTCTGTCGCTGTTGCATAGCCAAAGGCGATCGAGCCCATGATTGACAGGATCAGCAGCATGATCGGGCCAAGCTGGCCAAGCGCCCTGATGCGGTCGGACATGGTATAAGATGCCGTGTCCGTTCGATCCTTGCGACCGCCCAGCAGGTCCCACACAGCCACATAGCCCATGAACATCAGGGCAAGCATGATGCCTGGAATGACACCGGCGATGAACAGCTTGACGATGCTTTCGTTGACGGTAACGCCATAGATGATGAGGATGATCGAGGGCGGGATCAGCAGGCCAAGCGTGCCCGCGCCGGCCAGGGTTCCGATGATCATCTTTTCCGGATATTTCCGGCGCTTGAGTTCCGGTACGGCCATCTTGCCGACCGTCAGCACGGTTGCTGCGGACGATCCGCAGATGGCGGCAAAGATCGCCGAGCCGGCGATATTGACATGCAGCAGGCCGCCGGGCAGCCCGTGCAGCCAGGGTTGAAGACCCTTGAACAGGTTCTCGGACAGTTTTGTTCGAAACAGGATTTCTCCCATCCACACGAACAGCGGCAGGGCCGTGAGAGTCCAGCTGGACGAAGCCGACCAGATGGTCAGCGCCATGGAATCGCCAACCATGCGGGTGGTGAACAGCTCCATGCCGACCCAGGCTACGGCAAGCAGCGAGATGCCTATCCAGACGCTTGAGCCAAGCAGCGTGAACAGGACCAGGAGAAAGATGAGAGTGAGCGCGACGCCATCCATGATGTTTTACTCCGCCGTCAGTGCTGCGGGCGCGGCAGATGCGGCGTCCGGGTCGCGGCGTACGATGACACGGATGAGGCCGTGGGCGACCGAAATGGCAAAGATGATCGATCCGACCGCGACAATCGATTGCGGCCACCACAACAGGGTAGCTGCAGCGCCTTCAGACTTTTCCTCGAACTTCCAGGAGATCCATGCGAGGTAGACAAGGTAACAAGCCAGATAACTGCTCATGGCGGTTGCGACCAGCAGGCACCACACTTCAAGCCACAATTTCGGGGTGGGCGCGAGCCTAGAACGCACCAGCGCCACCCGGATATGACCGCCCTCGCGAAACGTGTGGGCCAGCGCCAGGAAAGACGAGGCCGCCATTGCATAGCCGGAATATGCGTTGATGCCGGCAATGTATATGTCGAGCAGGCGCGATACGATTGACGTCAGCACGCAGACGCCGACGAGGACCAGGAACACCGCAGCGGCAGCTCCGGCCCAGACATACAGTCGCTCCAGCGCCTTATCGAGGCGAGTGAAAAATTTGTTCATGTGGTTCACTCGCCCCTGATCGTTTCGAAAGTGCCGCAGCAACTGTACAGGTTCGAGTGAACCCGAGTTGCCCCGGCTGTGTTTACGGCATCAGCCGCTTCAGGCCTGTTTGCCCCTACTGTGCCTTGTAGGCATCGACAGCCGCCTTGCCGGTATCACCTGCCTTGGCCAGCCATTCCGTGGTCATGGTCTCACCGATCTTGGCGAAATCAGCTTTCAGCTGGTCGCCCGCAGGACCGACTTTCATGCCGTTCTTGGCGAGTTCCTCAACATACCAGTTGGCGAGTTCTTCTGCCTTGGCCCAGCCGCGTGCTTCAGCAGCAGCAGCTTTTTCCAGGACCACTTTTTGCGTGGCTTCGTCCAGCTTGGCCCAGGCGTCGTTGTTGACGATCACCATGTTTTTCGGCAGCCAGGCCTGGATGTTGTACCAGTGCGACGCGTGCTCCCACAGTTTGCGGTCGTACCCGGTTGAACCGGACGAGATCATGCTTTCAACGGCACCGGTGGCGAAGGCCTGGGACAGTTCAGCCGCTTCGATCTTGGTGGGAACGGCGCCCATCAGTTCCGCGAGCCGCGATGTTGCTGCGTTGTAGGCCCGGAAGGTCACACCCTTCATGTCTGCTGCCGAGGTGACTTCCTTCTTTGCGTACAGGCCCTGGGGTGGCCATGGCACCGTGTACAGCAGTGTCAGACCCTTGCTGGCCAGAACCTTCTGCAGTTCGGGCTTGGTGGCATCATAGAGTTTGCGTGCTTCGGCAAAGCTGGTTGCCAGGAACGGCAGACTGTCGATTTCAAACAATGGGTCTTCATTGCCGAGAGCTGAAATAAGACGTTCTCCAACAGGGGCCTGGCCGGTACGCACAGCGCGGAAAATCTCGCCACCCTTGAACAGTGAGCCGCCGGGATGCGCCACGATTTCAAGCTTGCCGCCGGATGCCTCGGTGACTTCCTTGGCAAACTGGGTGCCGTTTTCAGAGTGATAGTTGGAGGCCGAATAGGCCATTGGCATGTCCCACTTGACGTCGGCGGCCAGTGTGATGCTGGCAGACAGAGTGAGCGCTGCAATAGCGATCGGCGTGGTGATCTTGATGTGTTTGGTCATGATATACTCCCTGGTTGAAGGCTGTGATCGAATGTCACTACATGGTGTTGCTCATGGCAAGCAGTTTTACGGGATTCAACTTCCGTAACGATAATTCCGTTACATTTTATCTGCATTTTGCTTGTTGTTTATCGCGTCACGGATGTCGAATATGGAAAACCCGTTGTTTTCCATGCTGTTATCTCTGTATGGGGGCAGATTGGTGCACTCAAGGACCACTGCCGACAGGTGCGGCTCGCGGGTTTTCAGGCGGTCAATTGCGCCGATGACATTGCGGCGGGCCTGCTCCTGATCCAGCTCGGCCAGGTCATCTGCAATCACCCGATAAAGGTGATCGGATGGCGCCAGGCCCTCTATGATGACGGGGCCATCGTCGGGAATGTGATGCGGTGACAGGCGCCCGGCATCAAATGTCAAAATGCCGACAGGTGTATCCGGGCCCACTTGTCTGCGCAAAGCCGGCAATATGCACAGTGCAGACGTGACAACCCGAACACCGACCGCTGCCTGCAAGCGCGCCTGCATCGGGTACAGAAAACCGCAACTGGTTGCAATCACGGTCGCGCCGGCTTTTTCAAGGGCGCGGGCATGGCCGACAAAAAGCTCGACCAGATCATCCGGCAAGGCATCGCCGGTTACAATGGCGGAGACCACAGCACCGGGAATCCGGCGATAGATAACCGGATGATTGAAACTGTCAGGATTGCCGATATCTCCAACCGGCCGGGGGAAGTGTGTGTCCAGCATCAGCACACCCAGAACCGTCTGGTTCGAGTCAGCGGTGCTGTGCCCGGACATGCGGGTTATTCCCTAAAACGCGCGATAGGTGACGATGGTGTAGGTGTCCTTGACGCCTGGAATGGAGTGGACTTTCTCATTGATGAAGTGGCCCACATCGTCGCCGTCCTGAAGGTAGAACTTGACCAGCAGGTCCCAGCCACCGGCAGTCGAATAGACTTCCGAGGCTATCTCCGAATCGGCCAACTGGGTGGCGACTTCATAGGCTTTGCCCAGTTCGCATTTAATCTGAACGAAAAATGGTTTCATCGCTGGATGAGCTCCTGAGGTCGCGCTAGAGCAACTTTATGGGTTCAATTGAACCCATGTTGCTCTAGCGGGTAGTGGCCATTGTAGAGCAACAAGGGCTCACATGAACCCATAAAGTTGCCCGGACATAATACAAACGATCAGGGTCGTGGTTGCTGATTGCAACAATCGCAAAAACCTGCTGATCGCGACCGCATTTGTGTCTGATGCCGGGTAGGCTGGTCAACCCCTCGATTGTGTGATGATGTCGCGAATGCAGGTTTTTCACTGCGGGGTTTTCTGTGGCGCGAGCCGGAGTGTGTGCATGGGGCGGGATATCATCAAAGGCAATCTTGCCGGCGCAGTATGCATGATCGTGTGGTCGCTGCATTTTCCGCTCTCGGTTGCCATTCTCAAGACCTGGGATCCGCTCGCCCTGGCGCCGGTTCGCATGGGGCTTGCTGGCGTAACGGTAGCCCTGGTAGCGCTGCTGCTGGGGCAGGCAGGCAGCATGCTGGCATTGGCGCGCAACACGCGGTTTGTGCTGGTTTCATGTGTGTTCAGCCTGTCGGCCCTGTGCTTCATCGTTGGCCAGTCGCGCATTGATGCCGTCTCGGCAGCGGTCATTGTCTCTGCCATGCCGATGTTTTCCGCCCTGATGGGATGGTGGGACGGGCTGGAAAAGCCCGGCTTGAAACTGCTGCTGGCCATCGTGCTCACGGTTGCCGGTGGAGTGTTGACCAGTTCCGTGTCCGCGCAAGGCTCCGGCAGCGAAGGCTCGGTGTCGGGAATCCTGTTCATGCTGGCCGGTGTCATTGCCTATGTCTGGTACTCCCGCCAACTGGTGGTCACCTTTGCCGCTGCTGCTGACATAAGCAAAGTCGCTGTCAGCATGTTGGTCGCCATTGTGCCGTGCGCGCTTGTCCTGATGCTGTTCATGGCTGCGGGAGGGGAAGTTGAAACGGATTTTTCGTCTGAAACACTTGGTCTGATCGTGATGATGGCCTGCCTGTCGGTGGGCCTGTCGTCCGTGTTGTGGTTGTGGACGGGCCGGATCGTGGGGGTGACCGTGGCCGCAATGCACCATAATATGGTGCCGTTTTACGTGATCGTGATGGCCGCGCTGGGCGGTGCCGTCGTGACCGGGCAACACCTGGCCGGCGCTGCGCTCGTCATTGCCGGAGCCGGGCTGGCCCAGCTTCGCGCCCGCAAACACAGGATAGCCGTAACGCAGCCCGTAGCACCGGGACGCGATGGCGATCCATGAGGACTGGAGGTGGGGGAGGGGCTAGATCGCCGGGCCGGGAAGAGTCTCCGCATCAGCAGTGCCCGCGATTTCATCCATGACCCAGGTGCGAAAGGCCTCGATTGCCGGTTCATTCTTGCGCGCCTCAAGGCACACGATGAAGAATGAATAACTTGTCTTGAGCCGCAGATCGAACGGCGCAACCAGACGGCCGGCGCGGATGTCAGATTCAGCCAGGCTGGTCCTGCCCAGAACCACGCCGCCGCCGCCGACCGCAGCATCAAGGGCGTGATCGGCCACGTTGAAATGAAGCCCGGAGCGGCCGGGATCGACATTGGTAACCCCGGCGGCCTTCAGCCAGTCGGCCCATGTCTGCAGGATGAAAAAGCCCAGATGGGTATCGTCGTGGATCAGCGTGTGGTGTTGCAGGTCCTCAGGCACGCGAATGGCATCTGGTCCCTGCAGCATGGAGGGTGCGCACAACGGGGTTATGAATTCATCCATCAGCTTGACCGAGTGATGGCCGGGATAGTCTCCGGGGCCGAACCTGATGGCAATGTCGATATCGTCCGTCTCCAGGTCTGACTTTGTCACCGACGCCGAAATGCGGGCGTCAATATTTGGGTGACGGCCGATGAACCGGTAGAGCCGCGGGCTGAGCCACTTGGCGGTAAACGCAGGTCCCGCCGTCACCGTCAGCACGTTGGTTTGCTGCCTGCGGCGCAACTGGCGCATGGTGCGATGCAGTTGCTCGAAGGCTTCATGAATGCCGGGCTGCATCAGGCGGCCATTCGCAGTCAGCTCCACGGCCCGGTTGAGGCGATTGAACAGTTTCAGCCCAAGATGATCCTCCAGCTGGCGTATCTGGTAACTGAGAGCAGCCGGAGTCACGGCCAGTTCTTCGGCTGCAGCCTGAAAGCTCATCAGGCGCGATGCCGCTTCAAAGGCTTTGAGTGAAGTCAGGGGAGGCAGGCGATCTGTCATGGGCACCAACAAGATTTACTTAACTGATGAGCAGAATAACTCGTTTGTGCAGTGCAATGGAAGTGTCTATTTTCAGTTTCATCAGATACAGAAGCGCTCAATGAATTCGATCCGAAAAACCCGACGTTTCTGAAAAACACAAGGAATACCGTGTTATGAACATGCAAAACACAAAAATTGACGCCGATACTATCGAATTCTTTATCCGCAAGGCCCGCGTTGAGCGCTCTATCGCGATCACCAGTGCCTTCGGCAGCTTGGTCGGCATGGTTAAAAATATCTTTTCCGCCCCTGCGACCGGCGACGTCGCCCGCTGCCGCTGATAAAACTCTACAGACCTGCCGCGAGCAGGTCGCTTCCTTCCTGGTATAATCCCTCCCTATCCCAGGACCCAGGCAGGTTGTCCTTCCAGCAAGGGCAACCTGTTTTTTTGTCGGTTGCCTGCAATTTGGCCCTGTTCAGATCAGTGCAGCTGCAGCCTCGGCCAGTCGCGCCAGGCCCTTGCGGATGTCATCATCGCTGGCGGCAAATGACAGCCGGATGCAGCCGGGGGTGCCAAAGGCAGAGCCGGGCACTGTCGCCAGGTGATACTCATCCAGCAGCCAGTGGCAGAACTCCACGTCGGTTTCGATACGTGTATTGCCGGCAGACCTGCCAAGCAGGGAAGATATGTCGGGGAAGATGTAGAACGTGGCCGGTGGCGAAACCACCTTGATGTCAACGATTTCACTGAGCAGTGATACGGCCAGATCCCGGCGCCGGTGATAGGAAGCACGCATGGCGTCGACGTCATCGCGCGGTCCGGTCATGGCGGCAAGGGCGCCTTGCTGGGCGAAGGCATTGCCGCCGGCGGTGAAGGTTCCCTGTACCTTGGATATGTCCTTGGCGAGCGGTTCGCACGAGGAGGAATACCCAACCCGCCAACCGGTCATGGCATAGGCTTTTGAAAAGCCGTTGACGGTGATGGTGCGGTCAAACATGCCGGGCAGCGAGGCAATGGACGTGGGACGTTGCTCGAACCAGATATCTTCGTATATCTCGTCCGACAGCACCAGGCAGCGCGGATGGGTCTGTACCAGGTCTGCCAGGGCTTGCAGTTCATCCGGGTTCCACACGGCTCCCGATGGATTTGACGGCGAGTTGAGCATGATGAGCTTGGTGCGGCTGGTCATGGCGGCTGCCACCTGCTCGATGGCCGGTTTGAAACCGGTGTCAGAGCCAGCCGATACAATCACCGGAACGCCGCCAGCCATTTTGACAATACCTTCATAAGCCGCCCAGAAAGGCGCAATCAGGATGACCTCGTCGCCGGGATCCAGCGTGGCGAAGCAGGCATTGTTGAGGGCCTGCTTGGCGCCGTTTGACAGGATCACGCCCGATGCCGCGACGGGAATGGCATTGTCTTCGTTCAGTCGCGCGGCAATTGCGGCCCGAAGTTCCGCGTAGCCGGCAATCGGGGCATAGTGGGTAAACCCTGCGTTCATGGCGTCCGTAGCAGCCTGCCTGATAGCGGCAGGTGTATCGAAATCCGGTTCGCCAATGGTGAGAGATACGACATCCAGCCCCTGCGCCTTCATTTCGCGCGCTTTCTGCGCCATTGCGATGATGGCGGCTTCCTCGATGGCTGAGATTCGGGCAGACAGGGCGCTGGCGGGATCAAACGGTTTCATTGTGGAATCAGCTTGTAAACAGATAGTGGAATTGTGACTGCCTGCTATGCCATGCGGTGAAGCCGGCGTGAAGAGGATTGAACAATATGCGCCGATGGAATCTGTTTGCATTCCTTGGTCTGGCTGTGTTGACGGTTTCAGCGTGTGCATCTGAAAAACCCAAACTTGCAATGGTCAACACCAACCCGTCACCCTATGCCCAGGGGCAGGCCCATACCGAGCCTCTGTTTTATAACGGGCGTACCTACCAGGTTCAGTTCAGGCACATTGTCGCCGAGCAGGTGTTCGATGTGAATGTATCCGCACCGGGCCGGACCTTGGGAAAAACACCGGCAGACAGCCGCATCGTATCAGAGGTCGGGCGCAACGCGATCAATCATTTTGCCTGCAAGGATGGGCAGAAGGCCCAGATCGTTGACGGCAGTGTGCAGCCGGGCACGGTGGGCTGGAAAATGCGGGCAAGGTGCGTATGATTTCACACAGGCACCGTGCAAGACGCTTGATTTTGGTCTCGCCAGCAGACATCCTTTACCCGACATCAAGAATCCCGGAACAGGTCCTTTAGGAGGAATCCATGAGCTTGCGTTTTGCGTCTGCCATTGCGGCGTCACTGATGGCGGCTGCGCTGTTTACATCACCTGTTGTGACCGAAACGGCTGAGGCCAAGTCAAATTGCAAAAATACCGGCAGCTTTGATCGCTGGCTGTCCGGTTTCAAGCAGGACGCAGCCGCCGCCGGCATCTCGCGGCAGGTTATCAATGCAGCACTTGGCAATGTGACCTTCAACCCGAGCATCATCAAGAAGGATCGCACCCAGATCATTTTCTCAGATGACTGGCTGACATTCTCCGGCAAGCTTGTATCGGGCGGCAGACTCAAGAAGGGGGCTGCAAAGCTGAAAGCCAATGCAAGGCTGTTCAGTTCCATCGAGCGCAAATATGGCGTTCCCGGTGAAGTGACGACGGCGTTCTGGGCGCTGGAAACCGACTTCGGCGGTTTCATGGGCAATGATTCCACCATACGGTCGCTCGCCACACTGGCCTATGACTGTCGCCGGCCGGAAGAATTTCGCGAAGAGCTGATTGCTGCGCTTAAATTGCTGCAGCATGGAGATCTGCGCCTCGACGAAATGAAGGGGGCCTGGGCCGGCGAGATCGGCCAGTTGCAGTTCCTGCCGTCGTACTATGAAAAACACGCGGTCGACTTTGACGGCGACGGTCACCGCAACATGGTGCATTCCAGTGCGGATGCACTTGCCTCGGCGGCGAACTACATGAAGTTTCTCGGCTGGAAAAAGGGCCAGCCATGGCTGCAGGAGGTTGAAGTGCCGGACAGCCTGCCATGGGAGCAGGCGGATGTGACCATCAAGCACCCGCGCTCGCAATGGGCCAAGTGGGGTGTGAAAGCGCGCGGGGGCAAAAACCTGCGGGCCGACAACCTGCCGGCGTCGCTGATTCTGCCGATGGGCCGCAACGGGCCGGCTTTCCTCGGCTATCCTAATTTTGACGCGTATCTGACGTGGAATGAATCGCTGACATATTCGCTGACTGCGGCCTATCTCGGGACGCGTTATGCCGGTGCGCCGAAGGCGAGCGCAGGGCGCGGCAAGGTGCCGGAAATGGGCTACAATGATGTGAAGGCCGTGCAGACGGCGCTTGTCAGGCGAGGCTATGATGTCGGCGGTGTCGACGGAACACTGGGCGCCAAATCGCGGGCTGCGGTTCGCGACATGCAGCTCAAGCTGAAAATGCCGGCTGACGGATATCCATCACCCGACTTTCTGCGCCGAATCCGATAGGGCTGTCTGCGGGGGCGGTTTTTTGAAATTCCAGGAAGGTAGCTCCCGATGAAGAAACTGGTCAAATGGACGTTGATTGCGCTGGGCGTGGTGGCACTGGTTGTGGTCGGCGGCGGCATGCTGATGCCGTCACAGGTCAGCGTATCGCGTGACGTTGTGATCAATGCGCCGCCGGAGAAGATTTTTCCGCACGTGGCCAATCTGAAGGCCTTCAATGCATGGTCGCCATGGGCGGACATGGATCCGGACATGAAGGTTGAGTTTTCCGGCGCGCCAGACGGTGTCGGCCAGGTAATGAGCTGGGACTCCGACAAAGACATGGGGTCGGGCAGTATGAAGGTTGTCGAAACTGTCGCCAATGAGAAACTGGTGACGGCACTG
>CAYRLR010000022.1:0-13354 GCA_964424975.1 uncultured Anderseniella sp. | reverse complement strand
CTGCGAACCACATCGCCTACATCAGAACCTGAATTCACAGCGCCCGGTATCACATCGCGCAACGGATGCAGCTCTGCGAGTTTGGCGGCCTGATCGGCTGGCAGGAAGTCGGTGATGGAATGCACTTTTTTGACTGCAGGCAGTGCGTTCAGCTTCGCGATCAGTTCGCGTGCCGGTTGCCCGGGTTCAACAAGAACCTGACCGGCATAAATTTCGCCTGGCTGGTCGTCCAGAATTTTCATGAACGCCTTGACGGTTGGCGCCGAGGGATCCTTCAGATTTATCGGATCACCGTCAAAGCGCGCCTGAGAGAACACAAACAATGAGCCCACGGCAAGAGCCAGAATCACCAGCGCAGCGATACTGCGCAACCAGGAAGTGCCGGACGAACTCTTGCCGGATACCGACTTCAAGCCGGCCATGTTGCGGGCGAACTTTTCCTGCCTGCCGGGCAGCAAAGTGAGGATGGCGGGCACCAGCGTAATGGAGGCGGTAAACGCGATTACCAGGCCACCGGCCGCGATGATGCCGAGCTGGGCCATGCCCACAAAATCAGTCGGCGTGAAGGCCAGAAAGGCAAGTGCGGTAGTCACTGTGCACAAAGCAAGGGCCGGTCCTGTCTTGCGGACTGCACTTACCGCAGCATCCGGGCCCGTCTCGCCTCTGGCGCGATGCTCTGCAAATCGCAAGATGACATGCACCGCGTAATCGATACCCAGCCCGATAAACAACACTGCAAAGGCAACCGAGATCATGTTCAGGTAGCCAACGGCCAGGGTCGCAAACCCGGCATTGATCAGGAAGCCCAGAACGATCAGGCTAAGGGCCGGAACAACCAGCACGATTGCGGGCAATCCAAAGAACATGGTCAGCGTGACCAGCGTAAACGATATAATACCCGCGATGGCCGCGCCCTTGGTCACGGCTTCAAATTCTTCCGCGTTCAAGGCAGCTTCACCGGTCAACTGCACAGACACTTTGCCGTCAGCGGTGATGGCAGGATCAGCCATGAGCCTGCGTGCCTCTGCCATTGGCTGCGCCGCAGACTCGATCTCGGAAAAATCAAGAATCGGCTGGCTCAGCACGAACCAGCGTTTTTCGGTAACCTTTGCGCTTCCGCCCGTTCCGCCCAGACCTGACCAGTCCAGCGGCACCGACTGTCCGGCCGTCTCTGCGTCAACCGTCCTGGCAATGGCATTCAGAAATACGTCAACCCCTCCCGGTGCCCGGCCGGCCTGGGCGTAAGCGGTAATTTCATTCAACAC
Source organism: uncultured Anderseniella sp. (assembly GCA_964424975.1). Taxonomy (GTDB): domain Bacteria; phylum Pseudomonadota; class Alphaproteobacteria; order Rhizobiales; family Aestuariivirgaceae; genus Anderseniella. The sequence continues at coordinate 12,089 of CAYRLR010000022.1, read as the reverse complement.
GCCTGACAGGCCGGCCATGTTCGGCTGATCTGCAAGAGCATTGAAGGTCGGTGCCGAGTTCTTGATCTGGTCGGCAACTTTTTTCACATCCGCCGTGTCGGCGTAGAGAATGCCGTACTCATCAAAAAACGCACCGACACCAGGCGCAACCACGTGGTGAAACAGGTCCGGTCTGGCCAGCAGGGCCTTCTCGACACGCTCTGCAGCCTTGCGGCTTTCCGCGGGATCATCGCTTTCCACTATGAACAGAAAGTTGTTTTCAATCGCCGGGAACGTTTTTGAAAACTGCTTGTACTGCTTGCGGAAATCAAGGCTGTTGGAGATCATCAGACCAGGGTCGGTGTCGACCTTCAAGCTGGTTGCAGCCAGGCCCGCCCCGAGGCCGGCCAACACGACAAATGCTATAATAACAGCCCACGCGTGGTTGGTGCATGCCCGTGCGATATGCGCAAATGCTTCACCCGATTTCAGTGCAGCAACAACACCGCTTGTGTTGATGGCAGCTGGCTTTTCGAATGATCCGCTATCACTTGCCAGCGGGGCCGCATTGACCGGTTGCACATGATTTTCCGGCACCGGTCGAGTGGCAGGTTTATTGCGCCTTCGTCTCGCAACAGCCTTGCGAGCAACCGGTCCGCGCGCCGTGCGCCTGGTAGTCGTCATGCGGTAGCCCTGGTCTTTTCTTCCGGACGCGCGAGCGCATTCTTGGCAATTCGGGCAAGGCTTTCCCACGCCGGGCCCGGGAACTTGTGAAGATCTCGCATCACCTTGTCGAAAGCTGTGACAAACCAGTCGACATCTGCCTCGTTGATGGTCAGGGGCGGGATGAGTTTGATCGTGGTCATGCGGTTGCCGGCGACCTGCGTGAGAATAGCGTGGTCTTCCAGCAACGGAATGGTCACAGCCTGGCAGAACAGATCCTCGTTCAGCCCGTTAACAGTGGCCCATGCCGTGCGCAGCTTGAGGGATTTCGGTTTTCCAAATTCCACCGCGAGCATCAGACCGCGCCAGCGCACCTGTTTCATGAATTCATATTTCGGCACCAGCGCGGACAGCCGTTCGCCCAGCAGGTTTCCCATGGCGGTCGCATTGGCACACAAATCCTCTTCATCGAGCACATTCAACGCGGCAAGCGCTGCAGCCATGGCGAAGTTGGATTTGCCGAAAGTGGACGAATGAACCACAGCACGGTCAAGTGATGAAAACACCTTGTTGTAGACTGCATCCTTCATCAGGACGGCGCACACCGGCACATAGCCCCCTGACAGGGATTTGGACAGGATGATCAGGTCAGGCTCAACGCCGTCCTCGTGATGAAGCGCCAGAAATTTCCCGGTGCGGCCAATACCTGTCTGGACCTCGTCCACCACCAGAAGCGCACCATACTTTTTACACAACCTGCTGGCACCTGCCAGGTAGCCGGCAGGGGGGATATTGACCCCCTTCCCCTGGATCGGCTCTATAAAAAAGGCAGCAACATCGCCGTGCGCGAGGACCGCTTCCAAAGCGTCCAGATCTCCAAACGGGACCTTGTCGGACCCCAGCAGTTCACCAAATTTTTCGCGGAATACCTGTCCGCCGTTCAAGGCGAGTGCGCCTGATGTCAGACCGTGAAACGCAGAGCTGGCAAACACCAGCCTGTCACGACCGGTTGCGCGACGGACAAATTTTATGGCGGTTTCATTGCCTTCAGCACCAGTCGAGCAGAAGTACACCTTGTCCAGGCCATATCCGCAACGCCGTTTCAGGTCCTGCGCGACAAGCCCGCACAGGACGGGCGTTTCCATCTGGACGAGCGAACAGAAATCTGCATCCATGAAATCCTTCAGCACCTGGCGAATATCGGGATGATTTCGACCCATGTTGAAGGCGCCATATCCTGCCAGCATGTCCAGGTACTTGCGGTCCTTGCTGTCCCACATATAAGCGCCTGATGCCGTGACATAATTTTTGTCAAAGCCGATTATTTTCAGCGCCTTGGCAAATCGCGGATTGACATGCTCAGCATACAGTGAATTGTTCTTGCCGGTATTGTCGTGAATGATTTTCTTGATATCGAGAGGCATTTGTACCGCGTCTCCACGCCGGAATTTGTGCAATTGGCACGTCTTGTACACTCAGTCGCCGACCAACCCCATGCGACCTAGAGCATCATCCATCCATGCGGAAGGATGATGCTCCATGGTCCGGACACCACGGTCAAATTTTCACAAGGCAGGTACAATCCGCTTTCAATTGAAATACGTAACCACTCAAGTCCCTATATCGTCTTGATATATTCACAATCAGAATATATCAATTCGATATATGGCCTCGCGCCGCCACGTTAACGAAATTGGATATCGTCATATGAATGTGCGCACATTGTGTCTGGGTATCCTCGCGTTCAAGGAAGCCTCGGGCTACGAAATCAAGAAGGCTGTTGAAGATGGAATGTTCTCGCATTTCATCGAAGCGAGCTATGGCTCGATATACCCTGCCCTGACCCATATGCTGGCCGATGGCCTGGTCAGCGTGCGAGAGCAGGTGCAGGAAGGCAAGCCACTCAAAAAGGCCTATTCAATTACCGAGGCCGGTCGAAAAGCACTGAAAAATGCACTGCATGAGATTCCGCAACAGGACAAGTACAAATCCGAGTTTCTGTTTCAGGCCCTGTTTCGCAATCAGGTTGATGCAAAACATCTCGAAGACGTATTCGAAGGGCAATTGCAGTTTCTGTATGGCGAACTTGCCAACATCGAGCAATGCAGCGAGTCAATTGATGCAGACTCCGGTCATGCCTTTGTAAACGGATATGGGCGCGCTGTGATAGCAGCGGCCATTCAGTACATGGAAGAATCACGAAGCTCGCTCGGGCTGCCGCAAAAGGCAACAACAAGCGATGCTGCCGAATAGCGTTCAACATTTGAGAAACGGTACCTGGGAACTATGTCAAAATCCTATTTATGGTCGGCGATATTCGCCCTGGCGATTATTGGATGGTTTGGATCCGGTTATGTCCTGCCCGCCATTGGCAATGCAGACGATGTGGCAACCGAACAGGCCCGCAAGGCGGAAGCCAAGGCCAGTGAACTGGCCAAGCTTTTCCTGGTCGGCGTCAGGAAAATAGAAGCTGTCGAGCGCGTCAGTGTGTTTCCGGTTCGCGGCATCACCGAAGCGTCACGCACAGTCGAGGTTCGTGCCCGTACCAGCGGCATCGTTGAAAACCAGTCATTTGACGACGGTGACCGTGTCAAGGCAGGTGACCTGCTGTGCCAACTGGATACAGGTGCTCGCGAGGCCCAGATGGCGCGTGCCAGCGCCCAACTGGCCAGTGCCCAACGTGACCATGACGCAACAACCAGACTGGCCAGCAACAATTTTGCGGCCACGGCAAAAGTTGCATCTGACAAGGCGGCTATGCAACTGGCAGAGGCCGAGCTTGCCCAGATTGAGCTGGACATGAAATGGACCCGGATAATATCTCCCATCGACGGTGTCGTGCGCGGGAAACCTGCGCAGTCCGGCAATTACCTGCAGACTGGTTCAATGTGCGCCACGCTGCATGTGATGGATCCGCTTGTCGTGGCTGCACAGGTGCCCGAGCGGCTCTTGCCGTTTGTTACAGAGGGCATGCTGGCCGGCGCAAAACTGGTTACAGGCGAAACCGTCAAGGGCAGGATCACCTCCATTGCAATGTCTTCGGATCGTGAAACCCGGACGTTCAGGGTCGAACTTGAAATCGACAATGCCGGTGAAAAACTGCGCGAAGGCATCACCACCGAGCTGTACATCAGCCTGCCCGCCGTTGTGGCCCACAAACTGCCCGCTTCGGCACTGACACTTGCCGATGACGGCAGGCTTGGTGCGCGTATCGTGGTGGACGACAACAAGGTGAAATTCGCACCGATTGAGATCGTGTCACAGGAAGCCAACGGCGTCTGGATCACCGGCCTGCCTGAAACAGCCATGCTGATTGTTGAAGGCCAGGACTTTGTCGTCGACGGTCAGACAGTTGACGTCGCGATCTCGTCGGCGGAGGCCGGCTGATGAACGCCGCACTTGCCGCCATACTGTCGCGTCCGCGCGCCGTCCTGTCGATGTTGGTCGTCATGCTGCTGGCCGGTATCTGGAGTTTTATCAACATTCCCAAGGAGGCCGATCCGGATATTCAGATTCCGGTGGTTTACATTTCCGTGCCTCTGCCCGGCATCAGTCCGGAAGACTCCGAGCGCCTGCTGGTCAAACCGGTGGAAGAGAAGCTGCGCGGACTCGATGGCGTCAAGGAAATGACCGGCATTGCATCTGAAAGCCATGGCGGCATCCTGGTGCAGTTTGAAACCGAAGTCGACATCGACCAGGCCATTCTGGATGTGCGTGAGAAAGTCGATCTGGCGAAGTCGGAACTGCCGGCCGACGCCGAAGAGCCAACCATCAACGAGATCAATTTTTCGCTGGCGCCAACCATTGTGGTTGCACTGTCCGGCACGGTTCCCGAACGCACGCTGTTCAAACATGCACGCGAATTGCAGGACGCCATCGAAGGCATCAACACGGTGCTGGAAGCGAAACTGTCCGGCCAGCGTGAAGAACTTCTGGAAGTGGTTGTAGATCCCGTCAAACTGGAAGCCTACGGCGTTACGCAGCAGGAACTGCTGAATTCCGCCAGCCTCAACAACCGGCTGGTTGCCGCCGGTGCCGTGAATTCCAAGGCTGGAAAGTTCAATATCAAGATACCCGGCCTGTTTGAAAATGCCGCCGATGTTTTCAACCTGGTCGTGAAGTCCTCAGGTGGTACCACCATCACTCTTGGCCAGGTGGCGCAAATCAAGCGCAACTTCAAGGATCGCGAGCGGTATGCCGAGTTCAACGGCAAGCCGACCATTGCCATTGAAGTGGTCAAACGGCTCGGTTCGAACATCCTGGTCAACAATGACGAGGTCAAACGGGTTATTGGCGAAGTGACCGCAGACTGGTCCGATGCCATCAAGGTCGAGACCACTCTCGATAAATCCCGTCTCATCGCCGACATCCTGGGATCGCTCACATCGTCTATCCTGCTGGCTATTCTGCTGGTCATGACGCTCGTCGTGGCTGCCCTCGGCCTGCGGTCGGGCCTTATGGTCGGCCTTGCCATACCAACCTCGTTCATGATCGGCTTCCTGTTCTTTGGCTTCCTCGGCTACACGGTCAACATCATGCTGATGTTCGGACTGGTGCTGACAGTCGGCATGCTGGTGGATGGCGCGATTGTGATGATCGAATATGCCGACCGCAAAATGGCGGAGGGCCTGCCAAAACAGGAGGCCTATGTTGCCGCGGCCCAGCGCATGTTCTGGCCAATCGTGTCTTCCACGGCCACGACACTGGCTGCGTTCCTGCCGATGCTGTTCTGGCCCGGCGTGGCCGGCGAATTCATGGGTTACCTGCCGCTGACCGTCATTGTGGTGTTGAGCGCATCACTGATTACGGCCTTGATATTCCTGCCGGCGGTAGGCACCATATTCGGCAAGGCGGGCACAACCGACAAGAACAATGCAGCGCGACTGGCAGCGGACGGCGAAGGCGACCTGCTGACCATGCCCGGCCTGACCGGCAAGTACATCCGGTTTCTCAATGCCGCATTGCGCCACCCTGCAAAGGTGCTGGTTGTCATACTGCTGGTCATGGGCGGTATTGTAGCGGCATATGCAGCCAAACCGACCGGCGTTGAATTCTTCGTGGAAACCGAACCGGAGGTGGCCATTGTCTATGTTCGCGCGCGCGGCAACCTTTCGAATGAGCAGAAACTGACCATCGTGCGCAAAGCCTATGACAGGCTGAACGGCCATCCCGCGATCGATAATCTGACCACCTATGCCGGTAGCGAAACCGGTGGCAATGCCGGTCTTGGTGCATCTCAGGATGTGCCACCCGATGTCGTCGGCCAGGTTCAGATCGAACTGAAACCTGTCGGCGAGCGCGACGATTGGGTAGCTGTCAAAAAACAGCTTACCGAGGCCGTTCAAGGCATTCCGGGCACCGTGATAGAAGTGCGCGAGCTTGCCGGAGGCCCGCAATCGGGCAAGGACATCCGCCTGCAGGTCCAGTCTGAAAACCGTGACGATGCCATTGAAGCCGTACGCAGGATACGTGCCTACATGGAAAGCACCATGACCGACCTCATCGACATTGATGACGACCTTCCCCTGCCCGGTTATGAAGTGCAACTCAAGGTAGACCGCGAAGAAGCCGGCCGTTTTGGAGCATCGGTTGCCGCTGCCGGGTCTCTGGTGCAGCTCATCACCAATGGCGCGCTGATCGGGACCTACCGGCCTGATGACAGCCGCGATGAGCTGGATATCCGGGTGCGCCTGCCCGAAAACCTGCGTTCGCTTGCAAGCCTGGACACGCTGAAACTGCAGACACCGTCCGGACAGCAACCGCTGTCCAACTTCGTAACCCGGGAAATCAAGCAGCAGGTCAACACGCTGTATCGGTTCAATTCGAAACCATCCCTGTTCGTCAAGGCCAATGCCGGGCCGGGCGTACTGGCCAATGACATGATCGGCCAACTGGACAAGTGGCTGAAGCAACAGACCTGGAAAAATGGCGTGAGCTTCAAATTCCGGGGTGCTGACGAGGATCAGCAGAAGTCTGCAGCGTTCCTGCAGAAGGCCCTGCTGGGCTCCCTGTTCATGATGTTCATGATCCTGGTGGTGCAGTTCAATTCGTTCTACCACACCGCGCTCACGCTGCTTACCGTGATCATGTCAGCGGTCGGCGTGATCCTCGGCATGCTGGTGATGCGGCACTATTTCTCGATCATCATGACAGGAACCGGACTGGTCGCACTGGCCGGTGTGGTGGTGAACAACGCCATTGTGCTGATTGACACCTATCAAAGCCTGTTAAAGCGCGGCATGTCTTCGATCGACGCGACATTGCGCGCAGCGGCGCAACGCATTCGGCCAATTCTGCTGACAACCGTCACCACGATTCTCGGGCTGTTGCCGTTGATGTTCCAGCTCAATGTGAACTTTATCGATCGTACAGTGACAATCGGGTCGATGACGTCTTCATGGTGGGTACACATGTCCACTGCGATGGTGTTCGGGCTTGCCTTTTCAACCGTCCTGACCCTGGTGTTCGCGCCGGTGATGCTGTCAGCTCCGACAGTCTGGAAGCAGAGCTGGCAGCGCTTGCGCGAACGGTTCTCGCGCACGCGGGATGACGGAACACCTGCGGTGATTCAAGCCAAATCCGGGAAAAGCCGCAAACCTGCCAGTGATGTTCCTGAAGCCTTTCCGCAGGCGGCGGAGTGATTAGCAAGGTTTTGGACCAGACCGCACGTAACTGAATGAATCGAAACCTGAAACCAGCCCTCTACCGTTCGCCAGCATCACGGAAATTGCATACCCGTATCCGGTCACAACAGTTCAGATGATCGGTGGATGCTCCGGAAAAGGTCTAAAACGGTTTGCATTTATTCTGATTCATTTGACCGGTTTTCTGCGTTCGCTGGCTAGGCACGGCTCCCGACGTGGTCTGGTTGACCACAAGGGGCCGTAACGCAGTCCGGCGGGCGCAGAAAACCGGCCTCCGGTGGCCCAAATCCGACTGCAAGGCAGCCCAACTCCTAGCTTGCGAGCATCTCGCTGACGCGATTTTGAAACCAAGCGACGCCCTGCTCATGGCGAGGGGAAAGCGGGCCCGGCCGGTAGCCGCCCGAGGCATAATTCTTGTGGGTTTCAATGCAGATGCCGAAGTCCTCTTCCACGACCGCCAGGTTGCGGGCAATGGTATCTTCTCGATGGGCGCGAGTCGCATCTGAGGTGTCGGCAAAGTAGAAGTGATAGATCAGTTCCGTACGGCCCTCGCTAACCGGATTTATGCGCGACGTATTCATGCCACCTTCAAACAGCGACAATGTCCAGTTGGGCCACATCCACAACCATTTTCCCTTGTAAAACAGACCCTCGCGTGGTGGTGCAGTCATGCGGATCAGATTGTCGTGGGCAGTTGTCTCAAAGTGCTCAAAATCGATAGCCTGAAAGAAACCCGGATGGATGCCGGGAATATGATAACCCTCAACAAAGTTGTCGGTATAGATTTTCCAGTTTGCGTCGAACACCATGCGATGTTCACCCACCGCTCGGAATTCTTCAATGGGTTCGTCGGCCAGTTCAGGCACTGTTGCCCCCAATTGTTTTTCCAGCGGCATAGACGGGGCAATGGCGACAAACACCAATCCACGCCAGCGCGCGATGCTGATTGGCTCCAACGGCCAGTCACCCATGTCAAAGTCTGCGTCTTCGCCAAACCAGGGTGCCTGCCGGAGCGACCCATCAAGATCATACACCCAGTTGTGATATTGGCAGCGGATCATGTTGCAGCGACCTTCGCCTTCTTCAAACAGGCGGGCACCGCGATGGCGGCACACATTGCGGAATGCGCGCAGCACGCCGTCCTTACCGCAAACCGCAACAATTTTCGCACCGGCAATCTCTGTAGCGACATAGTCGCCTGCTTCAGACAAGCGAGAGGCCGGGCCGATCATTTGCCAGTCCACATGGAAGATGAACTGCTTTTCCCGGGTGAACACCGCAGGATCAGTATAGAAACTGGAATGGAGATTGCGCATGGCGCCCATTTTCGGCCTGCACGGGCGCGTTCGTCAAGTCAGATTGTGGGGGTTAGGTCGAGCGCTGGTTGACGCGCGTGGCAACGTCTTCAGCACTCTCAACGCGCTCAGAGTGCCGGTTCACCAGATGATCGGAGCGATCGCGTGTGAGATAAGTGAACTTCACCAGTGGTTCGGGATTGTGATACTGCACATCCAGCGAACTAGAACCCGCATATGATCAAGTGCATTGAAGCTTTGCGAGCCGCCGGACACCTGCATGAACGCAAGTGTTGTTCCCTGGGTCGGGCGCACGCCGGCAATGGACAAGCGCACCCAGTCGATCTGCGATTTCATGATGCCCTTCATCGCTCCATGAAGTTCCAGCGATACCCACACCATCACCGTCCAGAAACTCCAGAACCAACTCTGACGGACGGCACAGGCGCACGCCCTTGGGGCTCACGACGATCGGGCGATTGACCAGCACTGGATGTACCAGCATGGCTGCGAGGATCGTGTCGTCATCCATCTCCGGATCGGTCAGGCCAAGGTCTTCTGCCGGTGACTTTGAGATCCGCAGTGCTGCGCGCGGCGTCAGGCCGGCGGCGGTAAACAGTGCCAGCAACTGGGGCCTGGTCCAGCCTTCCTTGAGATACTAGATGATCACCGGTTCTTCACCGGCTGCCCTGACAAGCTCAATGGTTTTGCGCGACGTGCCGCACGCGGGGTTGTGATGCACGACAATTGTCATTTTTCTTTTTCGCCAACCAATGTGTCCGTCGTATCCATGCCCGCCGGATCACTTTCAGTCGTAGCCTCTACCTCGCCATTCGCAATGCGTTTTTCCCAGGCACTTTTCTGGCGCATGTAGGTCACGACGGAGACCGGAATGGCGGCGATGTAGGTAAACGCGACAAATGTCACCACTTCCCAAGTATAGGTCACCAGAAGTGCCGCAAGGATGGTCACCGCGGCCAGGATCGGCAACACCCACTCCCGGCTGACCCTGCCCACACCCTTGCCGGAAAAAGTCGGCACACGCGACACCATGGAAAAGGCAATCACGGCAATATAGACCAATACAAAATGCGATATCTCGTTGCCCGGCGGCAGCAGATCCAGAAACCCCATATACATCGGCAACATGGCCAGCAAGGCACCAGCGGGAGCATTGACGCCAGTAAAATAATTTATCTTCCAGGCCGGGCGATCCGGATCCTCAAGTGCCACATTGAAGCGGGCCAGACGTAACGCACAGCACATGGCAAGTGCCAGGGCCACGATCCAGCCCAGGTTTTTCAACGCGCTCAGTGACCACATGTAGATCAGCAGGCCCGGCGCCACGCCAAAATTCACAAAGTCGGCGAGGGAATCCAGTTCGGCGCCAAATTTCGACGAGCCTTTCAATGCCCGCGCGATGCGCCCGTCCAGTGCGTCCAGAACGGTCGCCAGAATGACGCAGGCCACCGCCAGTTCAAAGCGGCCTTCAATGCCCAGGCGAATGGCTGTAACACCTGAACACAGCGCCAGCAGGGTGACAATGTTGGGCACCAGATACCGCACCGGTATCTGCCGCAGGCGCTGTTCGCCTGTGTAAGGTGGTTGTTCGTCCTTGTTCATCATATCCGGCATGCCCTGTATGACGTGAGTTCGTCAGGCCTTGCGACCGGTTGGTGCCGGTCTCGAACCCGACATATCGGCAAGCACCGTCTCGCCAGCAATGGCACGCTGGCCAACACAGACCCGCACGGCAGTTGCTTCGGGCAGATAGACATCGACGCGAGACCCGAAGCGAATAAGACCGAACCGCTCACCTGTCTGCAGGCGATCACCCTGCTTGGAAAACCCGACGATGCGGCGCGCCACCAACCCGGCAATCTGTACCACGCCAATGCGGCGTTTGTCCGGCATTTCCAGCGTCAGGGCCTGGCGTTCATTGTGCTCGCTCGCCTTGTCCAGTTCGGCATTTATGAATTTTCCCGGCACATAGCTCATCTGCAGCACTTCACCATCAACCGGAGACCGGTTCACGTGCACATCGAAAACATTCATGAACACCGAAATCCGGGTCAGCCTGTCGCCGTCAAGCGCCAGTTCCGGCGGAATCACAACCTGCTCGATAGCCGATATGCGGCCATCTGCCGGTGATATGACCAGGTTCGGCTCCTGCGGCGTGACACGCTCGGGATCACGAAAGAAATAGGCGCACCAAACAGTTGCGATGACACCTATCCAGCCGAAGAAATCCGGCAACAGCCAGAACAGCACCAGCGTAATGGCCGCGAAAATCGCGATGAAACGATAGCCTTCACGGTGAACAGGCACGAATATCGAAAATATTGAACTCAACATTGCTGGCAAATGTCTCCGGCAGTGAAAAAATGATCTGGCAGGCACCTATAGCATGTCTGGCAAAAGTATATACGATTTTACAGATCAGGACATGCGACAATGAATGTGGGGCATGCGGTGGCTGTTCCTGGCTCAAGCTGAACCGCGCCTGCTAGGTATCAGCTTTCAGACTGAGAGCCAGTTCTTCAGCCGTCAGGCCGCGGGCTTCGTAGTTCTCTGCCAGCTTCCGCAGGGCCTCATCGGCCTCGCGCTGGCGGTTCCACATGGATGAATAGACACCGCCGTGCTCGAGCAATTCATTATGAGTGCCGCGTTCCACAATGCTGCCTTCACCCAGTACAATGATCTGGTCAGCGTCAACCACGGTTGACAGTCGGTGGGCAATGACCAGCGTGGTGCGATCCTTCGATACCAGTTTGAGTGCGGTCTGGATGTCCTGCTCGGTCATGGTGTCGAGCGCCGAGGTGGCTTCGTCCAGTATCAGGATAGGCGGACCTTTCAGTATGGTGCGCGCTATCGAGACACGCTGTTTTTCGCCCCCGGACAGCTTCAATCCACGCTCGCCGACCATCGCATCGTAACCGTCCGGCAAATCAACAATGAAATTGTGTATCTGGGCCAGCCTGGCGGCGTCCTCGACTTCCTCATCCGTGGCGTCAGGGCGACCGTAGCGGATATTGTAGCGAATCGTGTCGTTGAACAGCACCGTATCCTGCGGCACCATGCCAACAGCAGCGCGCAGCGAGTGTTGCGTGACCTCGCGGACATCCTGACCATCAATGGTGATACTGCCGCCGGTTACATCATAAAACCTGTAGATGAGCCGTGAAATGGTTGATTTTCCGGCGCCGGACGGACCGACGATGGCAACGGTCTGTCCCGCGGGAACCTCGAAATCCAGCCCCTTGAGTATGGCCCGTTCGGCATCATAGAAAAAATCAACATTGTCGAACCGAATGACACCATTGCTGACTTCAAGCTGCTTTGCATCCAGTGCATCAACGATCTCTTCTTCGACAGACAGCAGGTCGAACATCTGCTCGATATCCGCAAGCCCCTGGCGGATTTCGCGATACACGAAGCCGATGAAGTTCAGCGGGACAGACAGTTGCATCAGCATGACATTGATGAATACAAAATCGCCGATCGTCTG
>CAYRLR010000021.1:0-13605 GCA_964424975.1 uncultured Anderseniella sp. | reverse complement strand
TGTCGGCAGTCATGGGGTGGGAACTTGATCGAATGAAGCTGCTGGTTTGGCTGTTTTCAGTTAGTGCGTTGGTGTTGGCGGCGGTGTGCATATTTGTGCTCGTGCGCTATGACATCGCTCTGCTTGCGGCCGTGTCCTGCCTGGCTGTCGCCATCATCGTGTCTGCTGCGGCTTCCATCTACCCTCATCAGGAAAACACTGCACGCTTGACCAACATGGTGTCGCAACGCCTTGGCAAGAATACCAATGACATAGAAAGCCTGTCTCGCCGTATCGCCGATCAGGCACAACGTCTGGCTGACATGGGGTCGCGGATTGATACCAGCACAACGCGTCAGGCCGCGCCGGACAAACCCCGCACATTTCGGCTGACTGCGGCTGCACAACGGCCAGCTGCAAACACAGCTCTGCCACGGCCGGCCCAGGCACCAAAACGACCGGCGCGGGCCCAGATGCTGCGACCGCAACAGGTCCAGTTGTTCCTTGAACCGGTGGTCCGGCTGGCGGAGGGACGTACCGCATATTACAAGGCGAGTTTCCACTTGCGCGATCATGTGCCGGCCAATCGCAACCAGATTGTTGTGTCTGCTGATCTGCCTGTACTCAATGGCCAGAGCGCCCTGTGGGATCCGGCATTGGACAGGCAGTTGATGCAGCAGGTTCTTCCGCTGCTGGAAAAATTACGTGCACGCCGGGGCGCGACGGGTATTTTCTGTCCGATATCGACTGCAACACTGGAGAATACCCAGGCTTTGCAGGACCTCGTCGGCGTACTGCAAGCCAATCCGGCCGCCGCCGCCGGCATAGTACTTGATATCCACCACACCGCTCTTGCCGGTTTGAGTGAGGCCGGGCTTCAGGGTGTGGCCTGGCTTGCCAGCCTCGGCGCAACGTTCTGTCTGACCGGCGAAGGCATGTTGTATGATGAACTGCCGTCTTTGGCGGAACTGGGCTTTGCCTTCATCGATGTGCCGGGCGCAGGACTGGCCGGACCAGCGCAGTCGGGCATGACTGCAGTGCAGTTGTTGCAGGCGACGGCGGCCAACAATATAGCCCTGATCGCCTCCGGCATCGAACACGCTGACGACGCCACGGCGTTGATGGATGCATCTTCACTCGGACGCGGTCCCGGATTTTCCAGCCCGCGTGCAGTGCGTGATCGGGCGTGTCGTCCCGCCAGCGCAGCACAGGTCGCGTGACCGTCACCATGTCTCACAACAAGTCTTTTCCGGTTGCCGGCGCGGCACGCGAACTCAGTGCTGCCTTCCCCGTCTGGTTGTGTGATGTGTGGGGGGTGGTGCACGACGGCCGGCAGGTCTACCCGGCTGCGGCCGAGGCACTGACACGGCATCGTGAACGCGGTGGCTGCGTTGTTCTCATAACCAATGCACCCAGGCCGCATCATGTCATCGTGCCGCAAATGCGCAGCTTCGGTGTGCCGGACAGTGCCTATGATGCGGTCGTGAGTTCCGGTGACGTAACCCGCGAACTGGTCAGGCGCCGGGCGGGCAGCAATTTGTTTCATCTGGGTCCGGGCGAAGACGCCAGCCTGCTGCAGGGATTGCCTGTCAACTGGACATCGCTGGATCAAGCCGATGCAGTCTTGTGCACGGGATTGAACAATGACGGTCGTGACGGGGGCGAGGGTGAAGTGCCCGAAGACTATCGTCCCGTGCTGGCGCAGATGCACAAAAAGCAGTTGCCGTTCATATGTGCCAACCCTGACCGTGTGGTTGGCATTGGTGGCATACTTTACCCCTGTGCCGGCGCACTGGCGGACATTTACACAGAGCTTGGTGGCCAGGTCGAAATGGCCGGCAAGCCGTATGCACCGATTTATCAGCTGGCGCTGGAGCGTGCCGGCGACATCATGAAACGCGAAATCATGCGGTCTCGGGTGCTGGCGATTGGCGATGGCATGCCAACCGATGTAGAAGGCGCTCGCGCCAATGATCTCGCGATTCACTTCATCACCGGCGGCATTCATGCCGAAGATCATCGAGGCACAGATGCACAGACGATTGCTGCGGATCTTGCCGCCAGCATGCCGGGGCTTCAGGTGGCAGGCGTGGCTGCCGGACTTGTGTGGTAATGAATCACCGGTCGTGCCAGTTTGCATGGCTGGATCAGGTACCCGTTGACCGGGTCTCATGATAGCCGGTTTTCAAGGTTGTTTAGGTATGCTGGAATTGAGTGATCAGGTCGAGGTGGCAGGTGCCCTGAAAGGGGCATGCGTGGCGATCGGCAATTTTGACGGCCTGCATCTGGGTCACCAGGCGTTGGCGCAGACCGCCATCGATATTGCTCGAACGGCCGGCTCACCATCGGGTCTGGTGACGTTTGAGCCACATCCAAAGTCTGTGTTCCAGCCTGAGCAGCCGGTATTCCGGTTGACGCCGCCGCGCCTGAAGGCTGCGTTGGCGCGCAGTTTCGGTGTCGATTTCTGTGCGTCCATTCCCTTCAATCGTGAACTCGCTTCCGTCGAGGCAGAAGATTTCGTTGAACGCTACCTGGTTTGCGCGCTCGGCATCAGTCATATCGTGTCAGGGTATGATTTTCATTTCGGCAAGGGCCGGCGGGGCAGCCCGGCAGTGCTGCAGGAGCTTGGTGAACGGTTCGCCTTCGGGGTGACCATAGTGGATCAGGTGACACGCGAGGATGGCACATCGCCGTTTTCGTCATCGTCGGTGCGCGCGGCCCTGCACGCCGGCAATATCGATCAGGCAAACGCCCAGTTGGGCTATCGCTGGACCGTGATTGGCAAAGTCGTCAGGGGCGATCAGCGAGGTCGCACGATTGGCTTTCCGACAGCCAACATCATGCTGGATCCGGGCATGGAACCATGCCACGGCATCTACGCCGTGAGGGTCCGGAATTTGACCGGCGACAGGCAGAAGGTGTTGATGGGTGCTGCCTATTTCGGCTGGCGCCCGACGTTCGATACCGACCGGGTATTCCTGGAAGTCTTTCTGCTGGATTTTGAAGGCGATCTGTACGGTCAAGAACTGGCGGTCGAGTTTGTCGACATGATCAGGCCGGACAAGAAATTTGACGATCTTGATGCACTGGTTGCGCAGATGAAACGCGACTGCGATGATATTCGCAAACTGTTGAGTGAAGAGACTGCTGTGAATGCTGACTTGCCGCTGCTGGCGGCGCAATTGTCAGGCAGACTGTACAATGAAGTAAGGTGAGCTGCTGACCGCATAATCTCCATTTGAGTCGGAAATCGCTCTCGTCCGTCAGAGCAACTTTGGAAGCGATCAGGTTCATGGTTTTTGGTTGATTCAACCAAAATCATCCTGATCTAGTCTTCAGGGTCCAGCAGGCGGTGCAGGTGCACGATGAAATAGCGCATCTCGGCCACGTCTATGGTGGCGCGGGCCTTTTCCTGCCAGGCTTTTTCAGCCGTGGCATAATTCGGATAAATGCCCACGACATCAAGGTTTTCGAGATCCTTGAAGCGCACGCCATCCAGGCTTTCCAACTCGCCGCCAAAGACGAGGTGAAGCAACTGGTCAGGTTTCTTGACGGTGTCGGACATCACTGTGGTTCCCGTGTTGACGATGGAGGAATGTTTAGGCAGCAACCGTATGAAGCCGTTCACTGATCTCGTCAAGCAGTGCTTTTGAACCAGCCATGAGGCCATTCTGGCGGGTGGTGTTGCGATTGTAGACGAAACCCTTGCCGTCAAGATCAAGTGTATGTCCACCGGATTCATGCACGATCAGGTCTCCCGGCGCCAGGTCCCAGTCATGCTTTTTGCCGAATGCGATGGCGCCGTCATACTCACCTGTTGCAACAACACAGTGACGCAGGATCAGCGACGTTGTCATGGCGCAGTCGATCTGTGGCACGGGCAATTTCCATTTGCTCTGGCTGATGATGCTGGTGTGAGCGACAAATCTGGAACCGTCCAGGCCGGGTTTGCCGGTCGTCTGCATCGTCTCGCCATTCAGCCGCGCGCCGGCATTGAGAGCTGCCTCGTAGAACCTGTTCTGGGCGGGGGCAAATGCCGCTGCCACGACTGGCCGGCCATGGGACAACAAGCACGCACCGACGCACCAGTGATTTGAGCCGCGCACATAAGCCGATGTGCCGTCGATCGGGTCAATCACCCAGACATTGTCCTTTGAACGGGTTGTGTCCTCGCGCGCGGTTTCTTCCGATAACCAGCCAAACTCTGGTGTCGCTTCCCGCAGTCTCGCAGCCAGCAGTCGGTCGACCGCCAGATCGGCTTCCGATACCGGCGTGCCGTCCGTCTTGTCCCAGCTGTCAACACCTGCATTGAACATTCGCATTGCCAGTTCGCCTGCCTCGCGCACCGCGCTGCATAACAGTTCGTGTTCTTTCTGCCAGGGGCTGGCTTGCATGATTTCAGGCGCCTGCAACGGTCATTCCCTCCACCAGGCATGTGGGCGCATTGGTGCTTGATTTCATCTCGAGGTCGTCGGCAGGCGTCAGGTTGACGAACATGTCTTTCAGGTTTCCGGCAATGGTGATTTCGCTGACCGGATGGGTGACCTCGCCATTTTCGATACGAAGCCCTGCCGCCCCGCGCGAGTAATCACCCGTCACCAAGTTCACCCCGGATGAAAACATTGACGTGATCAGGATGCCGTCGCCGATACCGGCGATCATGTCGCGCACCGATACAGTGCCGTTGGCCAGCCACAGGTTTGTCGTTGATGGCGACGGTTGACCGCCGGTGGACCGCGCCGCACGCGCATTGCTTGTCAGGCCCAGTTTCGTGGCGGTGCGCCCGTCCAGCAACCAGTTGGACAACACGCCGTCTTCCACCAGATTGAGCGCTGCACAGATCGCTCCTTCAGCGTCGAAGGGTTTTGACGACAATCCCCGCACCAGAAGCGGGTCATCGATAATGGTTATGCCATTGGCGAAGACCTGCTGGCCCATCATGTCCTTGAGAAAGCTGGTACCGCGCACCACGCCTGACCCGTTGGCGGCCTGCGCCAGCAGCGACGGGAATGAACTGGCCAGGCGGGCTTCAAAAATCACCGCACATTTCTGCGATGTCATCTTGCGCGGGTTCAGCGCGCGCACAGCACGTTCACCGGCCCGCCGGCCAATGGCACCGGCATCATCCAGGTCAGCAAAGTGCACTTTTGAGGAATAGTCGTAGTCGCGCTCCATCAAGGTGCCGTCACCGGCAATTGCGGATGCGGAGATGGAATAGCCGGTGCGCGCATAATTGCCTGAAAAACCGTTGGATGTGACCAGCACGATTTCACGCTGTCCCGCGCTTGCCGCCGCCCCGTCGGTTTTGCTGACCCCCTTGATCTCGCGGCAGGCGGCTTCTGCAGCCAGCGCCAGATCGCTCAGCGTTTCCGTGGTGACCCGGGCATCATCTGCCAGTTCGAGTGCGTCCGGTGAAGCTGCTCTTCCGGTAGTGTCCTGCAAACCCAGAGACGCATCGGGTGGCGCGATTTTGGCCATTTGAACGGCACGTTCTGCCAGGGTCGCATAGTCCTGGGCGGTGCGCGCGGTACCCGACACCACCGCGCTTGACCCGTTGACGAACACGCGCAGACCGAAATCCACTGCCTCCGATCTTTCCACCTTGTCCGTGGCGCCGTTTCTGACCCGGACCTGAACCGATGTGCCGTTGACGGCCAGCACATCTGCAGCATCCGCACCGGCCTTTTTGGCCAGGTCGAGAAACTGTTCTGCAGATGAAACAATGTCGGAAGAACTCATAATGGCAATCTCACAAGGTTATCGAGCACGATGCCTGCAAACACGATCAGGCCGAAATTCCGGTTGGAGCGAAACAGCATCAGGCAGCGATCAGGATCGTCTACATCAAGGCGGGCCAGTTGCCATGTCGCATGCAGCGCCGCCGCCGCCAGCCCGGTGTGGAAAATGATGCCGGCACCAGCGTAAAACCCCGATGCAAACAGCAAGGCGATGGTGAGCGCAAAGAACAAGGTCAGCCAACCGCGGGTTGCGGCACCGAACTTCAGGGCGGTGGACTTGATGCCGATGGCCAGATCATCCTCCTTGTCCTGATGCGCATAGATGGTGTCATAGGCCAGCGTCCAGGAGATCCCGCCGAGATACATGAGTATGGCGGGCAGTTCGAGATGACCACGCACCGCGGCCCAGCCGAGCAGGGCGCCCCAGTTGAAGGCGATGCCCAGAAACACCTGCGGCCAGTAGGTGAAGCGTTTCATGAACGGATAGACGGCCACGGTGACCAGCGATAACACGCCCAGCGAGACGGCGTACCAGTTGAACTGCATCAGCACCAGGAAACCGGTCAGCGCCAGGGCAATCATGAAAATCTTTGCCTGTGCCACGCTGACCTGGCCCGATGGTATCGGGCGCGACCGGGTGCGCGCGACAGCGGCATCAAAGTCACGATCGACAATGTCGTTGAAGGTGCAACCGGCCCCGCGCATGACCACGGCACCGATGAGGAACAGTACCAGGTACCACAGGTTTGGCATGCCTGCGCCGGACGCGGTCTGGGCCAGGGCGATGGCCCACCAGCCAGGCAGCAGCAGCAGCCACCAGCCGATCGGCCGCTCCAGACGGGCAAGCCGCGCATAGGGCCGGACGGCACGCGGCAGCAGCCTGTCGGCCCAGTGTTCGCGGACGGCATCGGCCACCCGGCCATCATTTTTGGTGGTTTTCGTCATTGGGTGAAGTGTTAGCGCAATCGGACGTATCTTGAAACCGTCAAAACAATGCGGCAACACAGGCTGTGCTGAATTGCGGCAGTTGAAGGAATGATACTTTGAACAGCAAGCTTGCTCTGTTTACCTTCGGGGTGTTTGCCAAACCGGCAGATGATCCGGCAAATGACGGTTTCCACCTTCGTAACGACCCGATCCTGGCGGCTGTTGCGCTGGCTCAAGGCTATCTCGGCCATTCCGGTTACCCGGACGAGGAAGGTCCCGAAATATGGGGCGAGTATGTTTGCCCGCACTTCTATGTCGAGGCGGGTGATGGCTGGACACCGCAAACCTTGTCGCTTTGGCAGGACCTGGAATCGACAATGGCGTTTGCCTATCAGGGCCTGCATGGTGAGGCAATGCGCCATGGCAGCGAATGGATGGTTGCGCCGCAATGGCCGCCCTATGCCTTGTGGTGGGTGGACGCCGACCACACGCCGGATTGGCGCGAGGCGTGTGCGAAACATCTGCAACTGCATCAGCAGGGCGGTTCCGGACAGGTCTTCACGTTCAAGGAACCGTTCAGTGCGGACGGCGACCCGGTTAAACTGGACGCAGGCAGGATAAAACAGATCGCTGCCGCAAATGCAGCGCGCCTTGCCAACATCACCAGGGCAGGATAGGCAAAAACCATGGCTAGATCGCAGGGGCGGGTGCCCCGACTATATTGTGAGCAGACATTGAGTGCGCGCGCTGAACTGACGCTGTCGCGTGAAGCCTCGCATTATCTGGTGACGGTGCTGCGGCTGGGTGACGGCGCGCCGGCCCGGTTGTTCAACGCCATAGACGGCGAGTGGCAGTGTGCCGTGTCGCTCGCCAACCGCAAGGCCGCTCGGGTCAGGTGTGACGAGCGCCTGCGCGAGGCCACCCCGCCACCGGACATCGAGTATCTGTTTGCGCCGCTGAAATCGGCCCGGCTGGATTATCTCGCCCAGAAGGCGACCGAAATGGGTGTGCGCACGATACGCCCGGTGATTACCCGGCACACGATTGCAGACAAGGTCAATCTGGACCGCATGCGCGCAAACGCCATCGAGGCCGCGGAGCAATGCAACATGGTCTATGTGCCCGATGTGGTAGAGCCTGAAAAGCTGGCCGGGGTGCTGGCGGACTGGCTGGAAGAGCGCACGCTGATTTTTTGCGACGAGCGCGCCAGCCAGGCCAATCCCGTGGATGCGCTGAAACAGGTGCAAACCGGGCCGGTGGCCGTGCTGCTTGGTCCCGAAGGCGGCTTTTCAGACCAGGAGCGTGACATGATCCTGTCGGTGCCAAATGTTGTGGCCCTGGCGCTGGGACCACGCATCATGCGGGCAGATACCGCTGCGGTAGCCGTTCTGGCGCTGGTGCAGTCGGTTCTGGGCGACTGGTGCGAGGACAAGTAAGTTTGACTTGCTCTCGAAGGAAGTGCCGGGCTAGATCAGAATGGTTTTTGGTTGAATCAACCAAAAATCATGAACCTGATCGCTTCCAAAGTGTCAGAGCAACTTTATGGGTTCAATTGAACCCATGTTGCTCTAGACGTTCGGCAGATGTTTTTGACCACACGCTCAGCCTGGCTGGCGTGTTTTGACTTGAGGCGGATTTTCCCATGAGTGTGGCTGTTCCAGATACCGCGGAAACCCGCGCCATCATCGAAGACAAGGCACAGCTGGTGGCCTATCTGGAGGCCGGGTGCAAGCCCAAGGCCGACTGGCGCATCGGCACCGAGCACGAGAAGTTCGCGTTCCTTACCGACACCTTGCAACCGGTCCCGTATTTCGGGGACCGCTCCATCAAGGCGCTGCTGGAGGGCCTTGCGGCCAAGTTCGGCTGGACGCCCGCCATGGAAGGCGAACACATTATCGGGCTCACCGATACGGCGGCCTACGGCAATGTTTCGCTGGAACCGGGTGGTCAGTTCGAACTGTCGGGCGCGCCGCTGGAGAACGTTTTTCAGACCTGTCAGGAAGTACATGAGCACCTGGCACAGGTGCGTGAAGTGGGTGACGAGCTTGGCATCGGCTTTCTCGGGCTGGGCTTCAATCCGCTGTGGAAGCGTGAAGACATCCCCGTCATGCCCAAGGGCCGCTACAACATCATGCGCCAGTACATGGCGAAGAAGGGCAATCTCGGCCGCGACATGATGCTGCGTTCGTGCACGGTCCAGGTGAACCAGGATTTTTCATCCGAGGCCGACATGCGGCAGAAAATGCGCGTCAGCCTGGCGCTGCAACCGCTCGCCACCGCGCTGTTTGCGGCATCTCCGTTCACCGAGGGCAAACCAAACGGCTTCAAGTCGTTCCGGTCCGAAATCTGGCGCGACACCGACCCTGATCGCACCGGCATGTTGCCGTTCGTGTTCGACGACGGCTTCGGCTTCGAGCAATATGTCGACTATGCCATCGACGTGCCGATGTATTTCGTCAATCGCGGCGGTGAGTACCTGGACTGTTCCGGCGAAAGCTTCCGCGGCTTCATGGCCGGTGAACTGCCGCAATTGCCCGGTGAAAAGCCCACCATGAAGGACTGGGCCGATCATCTCACCACCATCTTCCCGGAAGTCCGCCTCAAGAAATTCATCGAACAGCGTGGCGCCGACGCAGGTGCATGGCGCAGGCTTTGTGCCTTGCCGGCGTTCTGGACCGGCTTGCTGTACGAACAGGCATCGCTCGATGCAGCCTGGGACCTGGTCAAGGACTGGACGGCGGAGCAGCGCCAGACGCTGCGTGACGAGGTGCCGGTCAAGGGGCTGGATGCGACCATAGCCGGACGCCGTCTGCAGGACATTGCCATCGACGTGCTGGCCATCTGCCGGGCAGGCCTGGAGACACGCAATGTGCAGGGTCCGGCAGAGCAGACCGAGGCCAAGTTCCTCGACGTGCTCGATGAAATCGCCCAGTCGGGCCGCACCAATGCCGATGAACTGCTGGCGCTTTACGAAGGCAACTGGAACGGTGATGTCACCCGCGTCTACCGCGATTTCGCTTTCTGATTGCTACTGGTCGTAAAACCGGTTTCCAGTCTTGGGTTTGTGCTCTAGCGTCACCCGGGAAGACAGTGTTCTGGAGTGCAGCCCATGAAAATCACCGGCCTGAAAACCTTCATCGTGGGCAATCCGCCACCGCGTCGCGGCGGGCGCTACTTCATCTTCCTGAAGCTCGTCACCGATAACGGCATTGAAGGCGTAGGCGAAGTCTATACCGCCAGTTTTGCGCCCAATGTGGTGGTCGCCATGATCGAGGACGTGTTCCAGCGCAATGTCGAGGGCAACGATCCGTTTCACATAGAGGCCTTCTGGCGCAGAACCTACACGAGAGGCTATTCGGGCCGTCCCGACATTTCCCTGATGGGTGTCATGTCTGGCATTGAAATGGCCATGTGGGACATCTGTGGAAAAGCTGTGGAAAAGCCTGTGTATGACCTGTTGGGAGGCTGTGTACATGAACGGCTGCGCTCCTACACCTACCTGTATGCAGATGCCGACATAGACGCTTATGCCTATACCGACCCGAGCAACGATGTGTACAACAACCCGGACGTGGCCGCAGAGCGCGCACTGCATTACGTCAATCAGGGGTTCACCGCGGTCAAGTTTGATCCGGCCGGGCCGTACACGGCGTTTGACCCGCACATGCCGAGCCTTGAGCGCATGGATATTTCGGAACAGTTCTGCCGGAAAATCCGCGAGGCAGTGGGCAACAGGGCGGATCTTCTGTTCGGGACGCACGGCCAGTTCACCACCGCCGGCGCCATCCGCATGGCGCGCCGGCTGGAAGCCTATGATCCGTTGTGGTTCGAAGAGCCGTGCCCGCCGGAAATGCCGGAGGAGATGGCAAAGATCGCGCGCTCGACAAAGGTGCCGATAGCAACCGGTGAGCGCCTGACCACCAAGTATGAATTTGCCCGGGTGCTGGAACTCGGCGCCGCCTCGATCCTGCAGATGGCGCTGGGCCGTGTCGGTGGCCTGCTGGAAGCCAAGAAGATCGCCGGGATGGCGGAAGCCCATTATGCACAGATCGCACCGCATCTGTATTGCGGGCCGATTGAAGGTGCCGCGAACGTGCAGATATCCGCCTGCTCGCCGAACTTCCTGATCCTTGAAAGCATCGAACAATGGGGCGGTTTTCATGCCGACCTTCTTGTGAAACCGCTGCAGTTCGAGGACGGTTTCGTCATAGCACCGAAAGAACCGGGCCTTGGGGTGGAACTGAACGAGGCCGTGGCGCTTGCCAACCCCTACACCAGCGATGACGGGCTGCACATCGCGCCGAGCGAAACCCACGCAGCCTGGAACGACTGATCTCAATCACACATGAAAACGGGAGAACGGCCATGAAGGTTGGATTTATCGGACTGGGCAATGTCGGCGGCAAGCTGGCCGGCAGCCTCATTCGCAACGGCATTGACACGGTTGTGCGCGACCTGGATCGCGATGCTGCGCAAAAATTCATTGATCGCGGCGCGGGCTGGGCCGACAGCCCGAAACAGATGGCGGAGATGTGCGATGTGATCATCACCTGCCTGCCGTCGCCTGCAGCGTGTTCCGACGTCATGGAAGGCAAGGACGGTATCCTGGATGGCCTGACGTCCGGCAAGATCTGGATGGAAATGTCGACGACCGACGCCGCGGAAGTCAAACGTCTGGGCGCGATGGTCAAGGCCAAGGGCGCAGAGCCGGTGGATTGTCCGGTGTCAGGCGGCTGTCATCGCGCCGATACGGGCAACATCTCGATCTTTGCCGGTTGCGACCGCGAAACCTTCGAGAAGGTTTTGCCGCTGACAACCGTTCTCGGTCGCCGCGTACTGCACACCGGGCCATTGGGATCTGCCTCCACCCTCAAGGTGATGACCAATTACCTGGCCACGGCAAACCTGCTCACCTGCTGCGAGGCGCTGGTTACCATGAAGGCGGCCGGCATGGACCTGGCGACCACCTACGAGGCCATGAAGATTTCATCAGGCACCTCGTTTGTGCACGAGACCGAAAGTCAGTTGATCCTGAACGGTTCGCGTGATGTGAACTTCACCATCGACCTGGTGTTGAAGGATATCGGCCTGTTCCAGACCATTGCGGAGCGCCACAATGTGCCGCTGGAAATCTCGCCGATGATCATCGACATCATGAAGGATGGCCAGCAACGCTATGGCCAGCGCGCCAATTCGGACGACATCATCAGGCGGCTCGAGGACGCAACCGGCCTGTCGATCCTGGCCGACGGTTTTCCGGATGATCTGGTGGACGATGAGCCGGAAGAAAAAGGCTATGAGGTCGTGCCGCCGGGCAGGTAGGAGACTTACATGGGCAAACGTTCATACGTGCCGTTTGACGTCTTCGCGATGCGGGTTGATGTGCCGGTATCGACGGCGGTGCGCGACGGGAATCTGGGCTGGACCTGCGGGCAGTGCCCGCTGACCGATCGAGGCGTTGTCCACGCACCGGGTAATCTGCTGGCCCAGGCGGATTTCGTGTGCGACATGATCGAAAATGTCATGGCGCGGGCAGACTTCACCCCATCGTCCATCGGCAGGTTGCATGTTTACTTTGTCGCGCACAGCGAGCGGGAGGCCGCAGATGCGCTGGCGTTGATTGCCGCTCGGTTTGACCATGGCCCGCTCGTCGTGCCTGTCCCGGTGCCGCATTTCTACTATGCAGGCATGATGATCGAGGTTGATGTTTTCGCCGCCGCTGATTTGCAGGTTCGCGCGCCTTTTGAGGCAGGTGGTGTCCGCCTGGACCTGGTTGATGCCGGCGATCAGGTCTGGGCACATGCCAGCGTATCATCTGTTGATGGAGCACTACCGGTGGACCCGGTCAGCCTCATCGACGACACTCTTGCCCGGCATGGCTTGCACCGCGATCACCTGCTTGGCGATCTTTGGATATATGCCGGAGACGATGATGGTGCGCGTGCGATAATCAGCTGTGCGCAGCAGCGTCACCTGATGACAAATCCTGATGCGCTGGTGCGCCTGGCCGGCCCGTCACTACCGGTCGTACGCGCCGCGCTGACATATGGCAAACAAGCGGTTGCCGTTGTCGCTGAAACGCTTGTTGTTGATGGGCTGCGCCTGACAATGAAAAAGAGTGGCGGGATGGTCTGATGTAGCGCGACGTGTGCAGACATGACCCTCGGCCTGGTTGGCCAGACGTCAGTGATCATGCAGGCAATCGACGTTGCACTGCGCGCCGCAGGTGCGAGTTTCGCCGATGTGGTCAAACTGACGGCTCACTATACCGGCACTGCGTCGGAAGAAGATCTGCACGGCAACATGAAAGTGCGGCACGACTATTATGCCAGGCCCGGCCCGGCTTCTACCGGCCTGCCGGTCTGGGGACTGGGCAATGAAAGGTGTCGTATTGCAGTAGATATCATCGCGGTGTGAATGCTCAGGCATTTTCGCAAGGCAAATCATGTCACCGAAAACTCGTAGTTAGGAGTTTGTCGGCTCTTCATATTATCGTGAGGGCCGGATAGTCTTCATTTTTCAATTACCGCTGATGATCCGGCCTATTGGAACTCACGTCCTTTGGTTCATTCGAGCCACAGGAACAACCTGACGGATTAAACATGGAGCGCAAATTTTACCTCGATTGGTTGCGGGTAATCCTTTTTTCGGTTTTGGTCATATGGCACGCAGCGATAGGATTTTCGCCCTATTATGCCGAGTTGATTTATGGCGTAGGCAATGATGTCCGGTCCGGCGCATTCACTGAATGGGCATTGAACTTCAGCCATTCATTTCGGCTGCACGTGGTGTTTCTGATTTCCGGTGCCGGTACATTCTTTGCCTTTCAGGGGCGCGGCTTCTGGCAATTTCTTCGCGACAGGTGCTTGAGACTCATCATTCCGCTTGTCGTCGCAATTCTATCCGTCAATCTGGTGCGTGCCTATCTCGTCGCCGATCAAATTGATCCAGGAGTCGAATT
>CAYRLR010000020.1:0-13661 GCA_964424975.1 uncultured Anderseniella sp. | reverse complement strand
ACCATTGCTTTCAAACACCCGGTTGAGCGGATTGGACTGACGTCCACCGCCGCCGCCGCCACCACGGTTTCCACCGCCGCCACCGCTGCCACCACGACCGCGTGACCTGTTCTTGTTGTGCTGTTGTCCTTGTCTCATTCCGTAATTTCACCTGCAAATTGTACAAAAAACCCAGCCTGCCTGCTCTTTCGAAAACAGGCAAACCTCTCAAAAATGCTTCAAAGCAAATGTGCCTTGTATAACCCCTGTTATATTTAAGCCCCGGACGCCTTGACCGTCCACAATCCGCAAATGCTACCTACCAAGCCTCAGTGCTTTGGATATCAGTGTGATTTTAAGGTGCCTTGACAAGATTGGCGCACATCTGACTGCGCCCGCGATCATTCGCTCCAATAAGTCTTGCGCTCAATGTGTCATCCACATCACCGCGCCACACGACCTCGCTGCAATTGAAAATAACCACTTGTGCCCGCCTTTCCAAGCGATTTTTTTGCATAAGGCACATAGCATCAACAATCCTTGAAAACCGCGCACCGAATTGTGCCCGCCAGATCGGGTATTAGACCGGCGCTACCGCCCGTCAGTGCGAGACCTTTACGCGCCGCAATCTGCACAACGGCTTCATGCTGTCCCTTGCCAAACTCAACCAGCACATGACCACCAGGTGCCATCAGGTCGGCGGCACGTGAGAAAATATCACGATAGGCATCCAGTCCGTCCACTCCCCCGTCGAGTGCCAGCCCGGGATCATGTTCACGGACATTCGCATCAAGACCGGCAATCTCGTGACTGGCAATGTAGGGTGGATTCGAAACCACCAGATCAAATTGCCCGGTCACACCATCTGCCCAGTTCGTACAGACAAGTTCCAGACGCTCTTCAACACCCAGTGCCGTGGCGTTGCTGCGGCAGACCGCCAGAGCCTCACGCGACATGTCGGTGGCAATACCGGTTGCAGACAATACCTCACACAACACGGTTACCGCGATAACGCCGGTGCCAGTGCCGATATCGAGAAACCGCACGGCACGCTCTTTGGGCAGTGCACGCAGCAGCCGCACACCCGTTTCCACCAGTATCTCGGTGTCCGGACGCGGATCAAGCGTGGCAGGCGTAACCTTGAACTCGCGTCCGAAAAACTGCTTGTACCCGATCAACCGCGAAACCGGTTCGCCAGCTTGACGCCGGTCAACCATTTCCCCGATCCGCACAACATGCTCATCGCACACGGGCGTCTGCGGCCGGGATATCAGGTCAATATCGCTCAAGCCTGACACGTGACACACGATCATGCGTGCATCGAGCATCGCCGTGTCGATGCCTGCAAACCGCAGTCTGGCAGCTATGTCGCGAAGCAGCTTGCCCGCCTCAAGCGGCATGTTCATCGCCGTCTGCAGCCAGCAGGGTTGCCTGATGATCGGCCACCAGGGCATCTATTATTTCATCAAGCCCGTCCCCGGCAACAATGCTGTCAAGTTTGTACAGCGTAAGGTTGATGCGATGATCACTCACCCGGCCTTGCGGGTAGTTGTAGGTGCGGATGCGCTCCGAGCGGTCGCCCGAGCCGACCTGACCCTTGCGGGCATCTGATCGTTCCTGGTCAACCCTGGTTCTTTCCATGTCATACAACCTTGCGAGCAATTCTTTCATGGCACTGGCACGGTTCTGGTGCTGACTCTTTTCTGCACGTACCACCACGATTCCCGATGGTACATGAGTGATCCGAACAGCCGAATCGGTCGTGTTTACGTGCTGCCCGCCGGCACCTGATGCGCGCATTGTATCAATGCGAATATCCTCGTTTCGCACTTCGACATCCACTTCCTCGGCTTCCGGCAGAACCGCTACGGTAGCAGCAGATGTATGAATGCGGCCTTGCGCTTCGGTTTCAGGAACCCGTTGAACGCGATGCACACCGGATTCAAATTTCAGTTTGGCATACACGCCGGCACCGGAAATACTGGCGATGATTTCCTTGTAGCCGCCCTGCTCCGCCTCGCTGGCCGACATCACCTCGACCTTCCAGCCGTGCAATGCTGCGTGCCGCTGGTACATGCGGAACAGGTCGCCGACAAACAGCGCCGCCTCATCGCCACCGGTACCTGCCCGAATCTCAAGGATGACGTTTCGTTGATCTGCAGCATCTTTCGGCAGCAATTGCAGCCGCAAGTCATGCTCAAGTGTTTCCAGGCGTTGCTTCAGGCCGTCCTGTTCCGACCGCGCCAACTCTTCCATTTCAGCGTCACCGGAGCGCATCATGTCTTCCACCCCGGCCAACTCCTGGCTGGTGGAGCGCAAGGAGCGGATAACCGTCACTGTTGGTTCAAGCTCGGCATACTCCTTGGACAGCCGCACGAAATCATCCCCGACAACGCCGGAGCCAAGTTCCGCCTCGATTGCATCAAAGCGCTGCAGGATTCTATCAATTTGCGGACTATCAGAAAGAGACATGATGAGAGTATTGCCGGATCAGGAAGATCACTGGTTGTTGCGATCAACAACCATGACCCTGATCGTTTCCAAGGTAGTAGGGCAATCTCCTGGATTCAAGTGGACCCAAATGCCCTAGCAGAATGAAACCTACTTCTACAACACGATGCGCAAAAGTATAGGCCGTTGTGCAACTGCATCGGAATCCGGCCTCGAGCAGCACAGGTTCAGCCGAACACATAAGCTGCCATGGCACTCTTCAGGCAATCAGGTAGCTTCACCTGGCACCATAGCCAGGCATCAACTGCCGCGATTCATCAGCTTCTCGATGTCGAGGGTGCGGTTCACCAGAACCTCACCCGGATTGCCCAGGGTACCGCCGGGCCTGCCGTCAATCTCGAACGCCAGCAACCCGCCATCTCGTGCAATAACCACAAGACCCTCCTGGTTCGGCACCTTGAAGCGGTCTCCCGCATTCAGGGTATCGACAAGAATGGTCTTGCCCTTGCCGTCTTCAATACGCACCCAAACACGTTCCGAGGCGCTCAGCACCAGCCGGGCATCGGTGTTGTCGGCACCGAATATGCGGCCCTTGCCATCACGTGTCACAGGTTTGTCGACAGACTTGATGGGCTTGGTCGTTGCTGTGGTCAGACTGTCCGTGAAGGTTTCTATCTGACCGTTATTGGCGATCAGCTTGTCGAGGCCGCTCAGCCCATTGGCCGCCTGGTCAGCTTCTGCGGCAAGCAACGCACCGATGGGATCCTTCGCCGGATCTATTGCCCTGGCAGTCTGGGGAGCATCATCAAGTGGCCGCTCGACCGTGTCGACAGTGACACCAACCTTGGTGCTGCTGCCGCCACTGGCAGGTGCTGAAGCGCTGCTGTCGATAGCGGGAGCCTGCGCGATGGTGCGACTGGTTCCAGTGGTGTCCGCGGGCAGCAACGCGTAACTGATGCCGCCGAACAAAACCACTGCGGCAAGCACTGAAGCAACCACTCCACCGCCACCACCGGCCATTTCCTTGAGACGGCGAGCCAACGGGAATTCGATGATGCGGGCACTTCCAAGCGGAGTCGGCGTGCGCGATCCTTGTGATTTGGCAGCGCTGGATCTCGGCAGCAACTGCGCGTAGTGCATCATCATTGGTTGAGGATCGAAGCCCAGAAACTCCGCATACGCACCGACCATGCCAATGGCATCCGACCGGTGTGGCATGCGGGTCAGGTCACCACGCTCGATGGCATCAAGATGCACCGGATGTACCCGTATGGCCCCTGCCACGTCACGAAGGCCGACTTTGCGGCGTTCACGTTCGCGCTGCAAAAACCAGCCTGCCTCGCCTGCGGGATCTGACGAGCCATCCGGTTTTGTCCGGTAGCTCTGGAAGCTGTGATCAAAGTTGCCGTGCGTATGCTGGTTCATCGCCGGGTACTCCTGCTTGTTCCGGCGCCTGTGTGTAGCGTGCGCGACCTTTTGAATACACAGGTCAAGGCAACTCATACTGACAACCGGAACATCCTTGCTCCAAAACACATCCGTTCAGAGCTCATGACTGTTCGAGACACATCATGAACAAACAGAGTTAGCAATTCGTGAACACGACGGGTAATTGTGAGAGCAGCACGACGGCAAGGCCGGTTTCCAGGAATGTAACGGCGGTTTCCGGCCTCAGGCCAGGGCTTAAAGCGGAATTTTGTGCTGCCTCGCAAAGCCCACAAGCGGCTCGCGCAAAGAGTGCGCTTCGCTATCAAAGTGACTGCGCAGGAAGGCGCCCGCTTTAACCGAATCCAGTTTCAACAGCATCTGTTTAACCGGTCCTATTGACGTGGGCGCCATCGAAATTGATCTGAACCCCAATGCGATCAGGGCCATTGCTTCAAGCGAATTACCCGCCATTTCCCCACACAGGGTCAGCGCAGTGGCATGGCGTTCACAGCTTTCGCGAATGGTATCCATGACCTTGAGGGCCGCCGGCGACAGCACATCATAGCGGCCCGCCAGTTTTGGATGCTGGCGGTCGGCAGCAAACATGAACTGCATCAGGTCATTGGAACCGATCGACACAAAATCCGTATGCGGCAACAATTGATCAAGCTGCCAGACCAGCGCCGGCACCTCGATCATGGCGCCAACCTTGATCTCACGCGGCAGTTCATACCCGCGACCAGCAAGAAACCGGCACTCTATATCCACCATTTCGCGTGCCCGCACCATCTCCGAGGTTTCCGATATCATCGGAAACATGACCCGCAGCACATTGCCTGCCGCAGCAGAGATCAGGGCGCGCAATTGCAGTTTTAGCAAGGCGGGACGGTCAAGCGCCATGCGGATGGCGCGCCATCCGATTGCCGGATTTTCTTCCTTCACCGACGTCAGGTAGGGCAGCACCTTGTCTGATCCGATATCAAGCGTGCGAAACACCACCGGCCGGTCACCTGCGGCCTGCAGTATGCTTTCATAAAACCGTTTCTGCTCGCCGAACCTCGGAAACCGCCGCGCCAGCATGAATTGCAGCTCAGTCCGAAACAGGCCAATGCCTTGCGCCCCGGCCGCTTCGAGATGGGGAAGATCGACCATCAGGCCGGCATTGATCGACAGGTCGATATGGCGTCCGTCCAGGGTAATCGCAGGCTTGTCGCGCATCTTGGCGTACTGGGCCTGGCGTTTCGCATACAGCCGGACTTTCTCGGTATAAACCTGCTTGACTTCCGACGACGGTCGCACATACACGTCGCCGGACCCGCCATCGACGATGATCTCCTGGCCGTCTTCGGCAAGATCCGACACCGTATTCGCAGACCCGACGGTCGTCACGCCCAGCGCGCGCGCCACAATAGCAACATGCGAGGTTGAACTTGCTGCCTCCAGCACAAGGCCACGCAGCCTGGACGGATCGTAATCCAGCAGTTCCGCCGGTCCCATGGTACGGGCGACAACAATCGAGTCTTTTGGCAGTTCGGACCGGGAGGCCTTTTCCTCGGCTCCGGTAAGAATGCGCAGCAACCGGTTGGCAATGTCATCCAGATCGTGCAGGCGGTCGCGCAGGTACGGATCAGCCTGGCGTGCGAGACGCGCACGGGTATCCGACTGCACCCGTTCAACCGCGGCTTCTGCGGTCAGGCCCGTCGCTACGGCTTCGCGCAACTTGCCCAACCAGCCACGATCACGCGCAAACATCCGCACCGTTTCCAGCACATCTTCAAAATCACTGCTGAACTGACCGGGACGCCTGTCTGCAAGCTTGTCCACCTGCGCCTGTAACTGGTCTATCGCAACATCAAGCCTGCCGCGTTCTTCCTCGACATCTTCAGCAATGAACCGGGTCACAATCACCCGCGGCTCATGCAGCACCACATGGCCAAGCGCGACACCGTCGACCAGTCCTTCACCGAGAATGTGGTGCGACCCGATAAGGTGTGCACCGTTGCCTGCAATTGCCAGTTCCGACTGCACGTCCGGCGTGGCGATGACTTCGGCCAGTACCATGGCCACGGTCTGGAGGGCTTCTTCTTCTTCCTCGGCATAACTGCGCTTCACCTGGTTCTGTACGACCAGAACCCCCGACACCACGCCATGACGCATGATCGGCACGCCGAGAAATGAGGAATAGATTTCCTCCCCGGTCTCGGGAAGGTATTTGAAGGCCGGGTGGGACTGGGCATCTGACAGCGACAACGGTTCGGCCTGATGCGCAATGAAACCCACCAGACCTTCACCGGCCAGAAGTGTGGACTTGTGAACAGCGCTTGATTTGAGACCTTCGGAAGCGAACAGTTCCAGGTCATTGCTGCCCGGGCGCACGACATAGATCGAACATACCTCGGCCACCATGTTGGCCGCGATGAGCGAAACGATCGTGTCGAGTCTTGCCTGCGCTGCTTCCGGCCGTGCCATGACCTCGCGCATGCGTCTGAGCAAAACTCGCGGGCCCTGGACTTGAAGTACCATCAGCGCGCGGCCTCACCTTTCAGCTGTTTTCGCCAGTTCATCATCTAGGGTCAGGTCTCATTAAGCTTATCCATTCTGCGGGAGGATATTTTGCCTGTGACAAGGCGAAAGGGCGCAGGAAACCGTCCGGTTTTCAAGACCTTTCAACGCTGTCAGGGGCAAAATAGACCCCGCCCTTCGGGTTTGAAGGAAAACACTCGCCTGAAGTCGAAAACTGCTCGAAAAGGCAAAAAGCCTTATCTTGCGCTTTTTCATCATCATTCGAATGTTTTCCTTCAAACAGAATTGCATAAGATTAATGGGTCCTGACCCTAGTTCAGGTTCATCGGCATACCTGCTTCATGCCGCTTCCATGCCGTAGGCTTCATGCAAAACCCGCACGGCAAGTTCGGTGTAATCTTCATCGATCAGGACGGAAATCTTGATCTCCGACGTGGTGATCGCCTGGATATTTATGCCCTTGTCGGCAAGTGTCTTGAACATCACGGCTGCAACACCTGCATGACTGCGCATGCCGATACCGATCACGGACACCTTGGAAACGCCCTTTGATGCCTCCAGTTCGAGAAAGCCGATGTCTTGTTGCGCACCCTCGATAACCGCCATCGCCCTTTCGACATCCTTGTTGGGGACGGTAAAGGTGATGTTTGCGGTTTCTCCGTCAGCCGAGACGTTCTGGACTATCATGTCGACACTGACGCCGGCTTCGGCAAGAGGTCCGAACACCGCCGCAGAAACACCCGGCTTGTCCTTGACCCTGCGTATCGACACCTTGGCCTCGTCGCGCGAATAGGCAATTCCGCTGACAACTTGCTGCTCCACCATGTCCTCCTCATCGCAAACTAATGTGCCGGGTCCGGTGCCGTCTTCACGGTTCTGGTTGTCCGACTCAGGACTTTCAAAACTGGATCGTACCTGCAATGGCACCTTGTAAACCATGGCAAGTTCAACCGACCGGGTCTGTAATACCTTGGCGCCTTGCGACGCCAGTTCCAGCATCTCTTCATAACAGATGCGATCAATCTTGCGCGCCTTGGGTTCGATACGCGGGTCCGTGGTATAAACCCCGTCCACATCCGTATAGATATCACATTTGGCTCCAAGTGCAGCCGCCAGGGCGACAGCACTTGTGTCGGAACCGCCACGACCCAGCGTGGTAACGCGCCCTTGCGACGAAATTCCCTGGAAACCGGCCATGACGGCAACCTGACCCTCTGCCATGGCCGCAATCATTGCGCTGCAATTAACGTCGAGAATACGCGCGGCACCGTGCGTGTCACTTGTCAGCATAGGCACCTGCCAGCCGGCCCAGGATCGAGCCTTCAGCCCCATGGACTGCAATACGATAGCCAGTAGCCCGGCGGTAATCTGCTCGCCGGACGCGACCACGGCGTCATGTTCCTTCATGTCCGCGGAAACTCTGTTGGCGCCACCGCTGGCCGCCGCCAGATTGACCCAGCCGACAAGCTGGTCGGTTGTTCCAGACATTGCCGACACAACCACCGCAACTTCATGCCCGGCGGCTACTTCACGCGCAACATGGCGTGCAACATTACGGATCCGCTCAATATCGGCGACGGACGTTCCACCAAATTTCAATACCAGCCGGCCCAAGCTCAACCTGCCTTTTCACAACAAAACCGCTCCCACCGGGTTGCACACAGCCCGGCTCAGCAGCCATTCAAACATCGGTTAGTGGATAATCGCCACCTGACGTGTGAAACTCATACTCGCAAACACCGCCATTGTGCAATATTGACGTAGTGTGCAACTAACATGTCCACGAATTGATAAACAGAGCAACAGAGGTTCGGTGGACCCCATAAACTTGCTCCAGCACTTTGAAAACGATCAGGTTTATGATTTTTGGTCGATTCAACCACAAATCATCCTGATCCAGCCGGAAATAACATGAACGCTTCGAAAACAGCACAGGAAAGCACTGCATCCTCCGTGGACAACTCGGAGGTGGAACGCTTTTCGGCAATGGCTGCCGAATGGTGGAACCCGGACGGCAAGTTTGCAGTGCTGCACAAATTCAACCCGGTTCGCCTCGACTATATCCGCGAACAGGTGACCGCCAGGCGCCGCATTGACCCGCATCAGCGTACCCCGTTTGCCGGGTTGAAGTTTCTCGACATTGGCTGCGGCGGCGGCCTGCTGTCTGAACCCATGGCACGTCTCGGTGCCGACATCACCGCGGTCGACCCATCTGAAAAGAACATCAAGACGGCGTCGGTTCATGCCGCAGAACAGGGTCTGGACATCAACTACCGGGCCTCAACGGCTGAACAACTGGCCCTGGAGGGAGCGCGTTTCGATGTCATCTTGAACATGGAAGTCATCGAGCACGTAAAAGACCCGGCTGCTTTCACTGCAACGTGTGCGGCCATGCTCAACCCGGGCGGCATCATGTTTGTGGCCACCCTGAACCGCACGCTGAAGGCCTTCGGGCTTGCAATTCTTGGGGCGGAATACGTGCTGGGCTGGTTGCCGAAAGGTACTCACCAGTGGGAGAAATTCATCAAGCCAGCCGAACTGCACGACTGGCTGGCGGCCAGCAACTGTCCTGCGCTGGAAACTGTCGGGGTGACGTATTCACCGATCTCCGGCACGTGGCGCAAGGCGGCCGATACCGACGTGAACTATATGATCGTGGCACAGAAACCGGTCGCCTGAAAACAACTTCATTGATTCCACGCGATTCAGTTGCCTTCTTCCGGCAGTTTGGGGAGCGGCAGGACTTCGACCCCTTCTTCATGAAGCTCGCGCGCCTCATCGATGGTAGCTTCGCCGTAAATGCCGCGCTGCTCTTCTTCGCCATAATGAATGCGCCGGGCCGACTCGGCAAATTTGTCGCCAACATAATCTGCGTTGTCTTCAACATGCGCTCGCAGCTTGCGCACCATCTCGACCATTGCCTGGACCTTCGGATCGAGCGGCGCATGCAAGGCGGGAACCGGCTCACTGCTGCGGTTGCTTTTGGCAGATACACCCGGTGTCATCAGCGCTTTTGCCACCTTGTGTGACCCGCACACGGGGCACTCAACCAGCTTGCGCGCCACCTGGTCATCAAAACCGTCACTGCTGGCGAACCAGCCGTCGAACTGGTGTTCGCGGTCACATAAAATGTCGTACCGGATCATTCTGCAGCGGCCTGTGAGAGGGTGCCGGTAATGCCGAGCGTCTTGTCATGCGTCAGGGCCGGTATCCGTCCACGCGCCTCAGCCACTTTCGCCGGGTCGATTTCAGCCATGATAATGCCGGATGTCACGTCACCGGCATCAGCCAACACCTCGCCCCACGGCGAAACAATCAGGCTGTGACCATAGGTCTTGCGGCCCTCCTCATGAGTTCCTGACTGGGCAGGGGCAAACACAAAACACCCGGTTTCAATCGCGCGGGCGCGCAACAGCACATGCCAGTGTGCCCGACCGGTCGGCACCGTGAAGGCGGCGGGTACCGAAATGAAACTGCAGCCCTGCTGCGCCAGCATGCGATACTGGTAGGCAAATCGAACATCATAGCAGATGGTGAGGCCCAGCCTGCCCCACGGCAGGTCGGCAAACACCGCCTTGTCACCTGCCGCAAACGTCGACGACTCGCGGTATCTTTCGCCGTTTGGCAGGTCGACATCAAACATGTGCGCCTTGTCGTAGCGCGCCATTACGGCTCCGTCAGGCCCGAACAACAAAGACCTGTTGGCCAGCTTTCCATCTCCTGCCTGAACCCCCAGGGAGCCTGCAAGGATGTGCTTGCCCGTTTCTGCAGCCAGTTCTGCAAATCGTGCAGCAGCAAGGCAACTGTCTTCCAGGCGGACCTTTGCTGCAACTGACGCCCGCGGACTGTCAATAATGTTGGTCATCTCCGGCGTCATGATCAGATCAGCACCCTGCCTTGCGGCCTGTCGCACCATCGCGGCGACCGTATCGACATTGACTTGCGGATCGCGGCCCGAACACATTTGAATGCAGGCGGCGGTAAACGATGTTTGCATTGGCGTGTTCATCAGTCTCTGGGCTCCGGAATTACGGATTGATTGGACCTGAAAATGTCAGCCCTTCAGCATCTGGTCAAGTTTTCCCGCCTGCTCCAGCGCGTGCAACTCATCGCACCCGCCGACATGGTCATCGCCAATGAATATCTGCGGTACCGAGCGTTTTCCACCGGCGCGCACCGTCATGTCGGAGCGTTTGCCCGGCGCAAAGGTCACGTCAATCTCATCGTATTTCACGCCCTTGCGCGACAGCAGGTTCTTTGCGGCATGACAATAGGGGCACATCATGGTCGAATAAATCGTTACGGGCTTCATCTCGGTTAATTCCAGTGGTGTTGCACTCATATGGAGCAGATATGATATCAACCTTGAGTGCTGACAAGCGCGAAAACGAGCACATCCACGTGAATGGCGCCGGCGCGTTTCAGTACTCTTGCACATTCATTTGCGGTTGCGCCTGATGTCAGGACATCGTCCACCAGCAGCACTCTTTGACCCAATACCACGGGGACCGCAGAATCAGGCACGGAAAAAGCGCCCTTCACATTGCGGCTGCGCTGCGCCTGCCCGAGTCCAACCTGTGACCGGGTATTGCGCAGCCGGTTGATCAGCCCGGTTTCCACGTTGATATCTGCCAGCCCGCCAATCTCGCTGGCCAGCAGAGCCGCCTGATTGTATCGCCGCGACCACAGGCGCCAGCGATGCAACGGCACCGGTACAACAACGTCGGCCCCTGCGATCACATCGCGCCCGGCATGCACCATCATCCGCGCCATTGAGCGTACCACTTCATGCCGGTCACGGTATTTCAGCGCATGAACCAGCTGTTGTGAACAGTCATTGAACATGACGGCGCCACGCGCCCTGTTCCACACCGGCGGGTAGGCGATTGCCCGCGCAGACACCGCTCCGTCACCTTCATCAAACACGAACGGCGTGCCATAGGCGTCACATACCGGTTGCGATATCATCTCGAGATCAGCCCAGCAGGCTTGACACAATCCACCGATGCCCGAGACCGTGCGTTCGCAGACGCAACACGTCACCGGCAAAACCATATCCAGCACATCGCCGGCAATTCGCCTGCCGGCACGCACAATATGAGAGACCGTCTCCTGCATGGCCATGCGCCTACCTTCAATCGTCAGCGCATCGGTCGCGCCGCCATGACATTATGACGCCAACTGCGCACTTGCACAAACTGCATCGGGAGCCCTATCTGACGACCATGACCATGCCTGCCGCTGACATACCCGACCTGTTTGACCAGCTAGCGCTGTATCGCAATCTGAGCCGCGCAGCAGCCAACGGCAATCTGCCCGGCTTTCTGGATGACATTGCTGCAACCGAACTGGTTGATCGCTTTGAAAGCATATCGCGCCGGTTTTCGCACATCGCCATCATCGCTCATGATGCATCGCGGATTGTCGATGCCATCAACCCCCTGCTGGCCGATGACTGCACCATAAGCGAAATTTTCGCGCTGGCAGGAGGCCGGGTCTTCCTGGACAGTCCAAACCTGGCGTCCGGCGCATTCGACTGCATCTTCGCCTGCCCGGGGCTCGAATGGGCAAACGACCTGCCCGGCAGCCTGTCCCGGTTGCGCCACG
This sequence comes from uncultured Anderseniella sp., assembly GCA_964424975.1. GTDB lineage: Bacteria > Pseudomonadota > Alphaproteobacteria > Rhizobiales > Aestuariivirgaceae > Anderseniella. The sequence goes on along the minus strand of CAYRLR010000020.1, from coordinate 1,673 downwards.
CCCTGAAACCGGACGGCGTTCTGCTGGCCGCGATGCTGGGAGGCCAGAGCCTGCATGAGTTGCGCGCAAGCTGGCTGCACGCAGAGACGATGCTGAGAGGCGGAGCATCGCCGCGCGTCGCCCCGTTCTGTGATGTTCGCGATGCCGGCGGGCTGTTGCAGCGAGCCGGGTTCGCCCTGCCCGTTGTCGACACCGACCGGCTCAAGGTCCGCTATGACAATGCCCTTGCATTGATGACGGAGCTGAAGGCACTGGGATTGTCAAATATAGTGGCGGAACGGCAACGCTCGCTGGTGACCCCCAACCTCATGGCGATGGCCTGTGCACACTATGATCAGACCTTTGCAGACCCCGACAGCCGCGTTTACGCCACCTTCCAGATGATTTATCTCACCGGCTGGTCACCGCATGAAAGCCAGCCCAAGCCATTAAGGCCCGGTTCTGCCAAAACCCGGCTCGCCGACGCCCTGAGAGTGGACGAAAGGAAACTGCCGCGGGATTAGGACGGTTGGCAGAAATGGACATGGCTGGCGCTGGTTTCGCATCCGGTCGATTTCAGCGCCGCATTTGCCAGCGCGCAAGAGAACAGCTCGCGCATGAGTGAACAGTGCAGACCGAAAGCGCGAAATGGTTACGGGATCAAAAAGCGCGTTAAAACAACAACTAAAGCGATTCAGACGATACACATAAAATGCAAATCGCGTTAGTCTGATGCCGACAGAACGGAGACAGAAGATGACAAACCCTATCGTCAAAGCCTTTTGGGACCAGCCAACCGGAAGCTGGCAATACGTGCTCCACGACCCCGCCACGATGCAAGGCGCGGTGATCGACCCGGTGCTGAATTTTGACGCCGCCGCTGGCGCGACCTCGACAAATAGCGCCCGGTCTATCCTCGCCTATATCCGCGAAAACGGCATCGAACTGGCCTGGATTCTGGACACGCATCCCCATGCAGATCATTTTTCTGCCGCGCCATGGTTCAAGGAGCAAACCGGCGCGCCGACGGCCATTGGCGCGCAGGTGACGCAGGTTCAGCAGCTCTGGAAAGACATCTATAACCTGCCCGAGGATTTCCCTACAGACGGCAGCCAGTGGGACCGGCTGTTTGCCGATGGTGACGAATTCATGTTGGGAGAAGTGCCTGTAAGGGTTATCTTTTCACCCGGTCACACGCTGGCCTCGATCACCTATCTGGCAGGCGATGCCGCTTTTGTGCATGACACGCTGATGATGCCCGACAGCGGCACCTCACGCGCCGATTTTCCCGGTGGCAGTTCAAAGGCGCTGTTCGACAGCCTGCAGCGTATCCTGAGCTTGCCGGATACGACACGGGTGTTTGTGGGCCACGACTACGCCCCTGGCGGTCGTGAGGCGGCCTGCCAGTCCACGGTGGCCGAGCAAAAGGCGAGCAACATTCATCTGAAAGACGCACCAGACGAGGCAGAGTTCCGCGCGGTGCGCGATGCGCGTGACGCAACATTGCCGCTCCCGAAACTAATGCTGGCAGCCCTTCAGATAAACATTCGCGGCGGCCGCAAACCCGATGCCGAAAACAACGGTCGCAGCTATCTGAAAATCCCGCTGGACTATTTTGAGGCGCGCTAGATCAGGACTATTTTTGGTTGAATCAACCAAAAATCATGAACCTGATCGCTTCCAAAGTGTCAGAG
>CAYRLR010000019.1:12109-13673 GCA_964424975.1 uncultured Anderseniella sp. | reverse complement strand
GCGCAGAAGGCACCGATCATGAACAGCGCACCATGGGCAAAATTGACAACCCCTAGAGTACCGAAGATCAATGTAAGCCCAAGGGCAATGAGCGCATAGGCGCTGCCTTTATCGAGCCCGTTCAATATCTGAAGAAGGATCGCATCCATTGTCTATACCAATTGAGTTGTTGGTTGCCCCACACCGCATCTGCCGCCGCAGCGTTCAAAGTCCAGATAAGCAGTCTTCATCGCACATGTAAACCATGCCGGTAAAGTAGACCGTGTCGCGCCAGCAACAATCCTGCTGGCGCGACACGTAACCGTTGGAAATCAGGCGGTTACTATGCGCCCGGGTTACACTTGCCCAGCGAACCACCTGCAAACATTGGATGATCAGGTGCATACTCGACTTGCGCGCGAGGCGTAACTTCCACGACTTCCAGAAGGTCGAACTCGGAAGTCGGGTTTTCCTTACCCTTCACGACCAGCACGTCCTTGAAGCACTGGTGATCTTCCTTGCGGTACTCAACGTCACCATTGCCAAGGCCGGAGAACTTGAAGCCTTCCAGCGCTTCACCGACACCACATGGGTTGAATGTACCGGCACGCTCGCATGCATCAGCATACAGCAGTGTCTGGCAATAAACCGTGTGGGCAGCCTGCGATGGCGGGAAGCCGTACTTTTCACCGAACGACTTGACGAATGCCTTTGAGCCGTCATCAGTCAGCGACCAATGCCAGTTTGTCGAGCCGAAGATGCCCTTGACGTTCTTGCCGGCACCACGTGCCATCAGGCGTGAATACAGCGGAACAACGATTTCGAAGTTCTTGCCGTTAACCTGCTTGTCGCGAAGGCCGAACTGCACGGCGGATGTCAGCGAGTTGACCATGTTTCCGCCGTAATGGTTCAGCACCAGAACGTCTGCACCAGAGTTCAGGACCGGCGCGACATAGGACGAGAAGTCCGTCGTGGCCAGTGGGGTAAGCACGTTCTTGACCGTCGTCCAGCCCTTGGCTTCGGTTGCCGCGGCAATCGATTCCTGCTGGGTCCAGCCCCAGGTATAGTCGGCGGTAAGGTGATAGGCCTTGCGGTCACTGCCGTACATTTTTTCAAGCACTGGCGCCAAGGCGGCAGCTGACATGTAACCGTTGAAGAAGTGACGGAAACCGTTTGCCTTCTTGTCCTTGCCGGTGGTGTCGTTGGAGTGTGTCAGACCGGCCATGAAGATGACGCCGGCTTCCTGGCAGAGGCCCTGCACGGCAATCGCGACACCAGATGACGAACCGCCGGTGATCATCACCGCGCCGTCCTTTTCAATCATCGATTTTGCAGATGCACGGGCCGCGTCAGACTTTGTCTGGGTATCGCCGGTTACAAACGCAACCTTCTTGCCAAGGATACCAGTACCCTTGAGGGCTTTTGACGAGAACGTACCCATCATGCCGCCATCGCCGCCACCGTTCAGGTGCTCGACAGCAAGCTCGTAGGCGCGCAGTTCATCAGCACCTTCGTCGGCATAAGGACCGGACTGGGGCACGTTGAAGCCAAGAGTAACAGTGCTACCCTTGGGTTCGTTGGTGTA
>CAYRLR010000019.1:773-12099 GCA_964424975.1 uncultured Anderseniella sp. | reverse complement strand
AAACGCTGGACGCGTCAGAAGTGTCGGCATGGCAAGGCCGGCACCAACAGCAGCACCCGTCTTGATCAAGCCACGGCGCGTAAATTCAAATTTTGACATACAATCCTCCCATTAGGAATTTGCGGCGAGGTTATTTCTCTTGCCGCGAAAGCTAAAGTTTTAGCCTTCGACAGCCAACATTAGATTGGCGTTCGGCGCTATTCGACGATGGTATAGAGTGCGCCCTCTGAGAGGCCCAAAAGACGACTATTTTCAACAAATTGCTATGCAATTGTGAATCTCGCCAATTTTGCGGACACGATCATCGAAACTTTGGCGGACCTGACCGGGTGCAGTTGCCGAACTGCGTCATCATAGTTCATTCAGATTGTTGCGAACGCGTGATGTACTGTTAGTGTGCATCTACGGAGAACCAGTTATGCAATCCACCAACCGGCCAGCATTCAAAATTGACGAAGCCGACATCCCTGCCGGGTGCGAGGCCTGCGGTGCGCGCCGGTTCGGGATTTGCAGTGCCCTGAAAGCCTCCGAACTGGTGCAGTTTTCAACTGTCACGCGCCGGCGCAAGATTCCGCACGGCGAAACCATCTGCTTTGAAGACGATGAGGTCGTGAACTACGCAAACATTGTTGCAGGTGCGGTAAAACTGACCAAGCTGCTCAGAGACGGACGCCAGCAGATCGTCGGACTTCAGTTTGCGCCGGAGTTCATCGGCAAACCGTTCTCCGAGAAAGTATCGATTTCGGTGGAAGCCGCAACCGATGTCGAAATCTGCGTCTTCCCGAAAACCGACTTTGAGAACATGCTTAAACATCAGCCGGATTTTGAACATCGCCTGCTTCAGCAAACCCTGATCCAGCTTGACGACGCGAGAACCTGGATGGTGACGCTGGGACGCAAGACGGCTCAGGAAAAAGTGGCCAGCTTTCTGCTGCTGCTGGCCGACCATATCGGCACACCATCACCCGACAATCCCGCCCACAGCAGGTTCATGCTTCCCTTGAACCGATCCGACATTGCAGATTTCCTGGGCCTGACCCTTGAAACCGTCAGCCGCCAGATGACCAAGCTACGCAAGATGGGGGCCATCGACATCAGGAAGAATCTCGAAGTGACGATCCCTGACACCGGCAGGCTGATCGAGATTTCCGGCGGCGACTAGATTAGGTTTAACCCTGTTTGCTGATCTTGTACTCGATCAGCGGTATCAGACACTCCCGCTCGAACGCCACGTGCCGCCGGATTGACGAGAAAAAGCCGCGTAGCATGTAGCCCGCAGACTCTGCGTTGGAGGGTTTTCCGGTACATCCGCAATCATGCAGCAGGCAGGCTATCTCATCTGCAAAGGAATCATCTTCCAGGTGCTCCTGGCGCAGGCGATCCAGACTGGCCAGCAGGCGGTTGTCATCGGGATAGGCCTGCATCAGTTGCGGGAACAGATGGCTCTCTTCCATCACCTGGGCCTGCCGGATGGTCGGCAGCACACACCGCGACAGCGCCAGGCAGTTCTGCACATCAATCTGATCGGGCAGAGAATCCGCAAGATCCTCCAGCGCATCACACAGCTTCATTTTCTGGCGGTGATGCTGCCGGAATTCCGTCAGGCGCTGTTCCAGCTCGCGTACGCCGGTTCTGGACGGTTCAAGCAGATAAATAAGCATCGGACAGAAGCAGCCTCTCGACTAGAGCATCATCTGATCAGATGAAATCATCTGTTCGGACAAAGATGCTCGATTTCAAAATGTTGGAGCCATTGTGCCCATCCGCAGGGATGGATATTGCTCTGGGAGTTGACAATCAGGCGCATCAGTTGTGCAGTTGATTTAGTGTGAGCACGATGTCGCGAGATTGCTTTGACACAGATCAATGTCCAGGCCAGACGCTGCGGGCATGTTCGCATCTGGTACACGCCCGCCATATCTAGAAGGCGCAATGTCTGGGGGCTCCTGACATGAAATACGGTTACGAATTGGCAGCCATGGTCCTGGCAACATTTCTTGCGCTGATGGGCGCAGCATTTGCCGCAGACCCGCTGTTTCAGGCTCACGCTTGGATTCTGTTTTTTATCCTTTCCGGCAGTTCAATCGTGCTGATGCGACGGGTGCAGTTTGCGCCTGCCGGCCAGCCCGCACCTGCCGAAGACACTTCCGGTTACATGGATGATGTGGTGCGCTATGGCGTCATCGCAACCGTGTTCTGGGGCGTTACGGGGTTTCTGGTTGGCGTCATCATCGCCGCGCAGCTTGCCTGGCCGATGCTCAACCTCGAACCCTATCTGAATTTTGGACGCCTGCGCCCGGTTCACACATCTGCAGTGGTCTTCGCGTTCGGCGGCAACGCACTCCTGTGCACCAGCTTGTACGTCGTCCAGCGCACCTGCCGTGCACGGCTCTGGGGTGGCAATCTCGCCTGGTTCGTTTTCTGGGGATACCAGTTGTTCATCGTGATGGCCGCGACCGGTTATCTTCTGGGCATTACCCAGTCCAGGGAATACGCCGAGCCTGAATGGTATGTGGACATCTGGCTGACCATTGTCTGGGTCGCTTATCTGGCGGTCTATATCGGCACCATAGTGAAGCGCAGGGAACCCCACATCTATGTGGCCAACTGGTTCTACCTGTCCTTCATCATCACGATCGCCATGCTGCATGTGGTCAACAATATGGCCATTCCGGTGTCATTCCTGGGTGCCAAGAGCTATTCGGCATTTGCCGGCGTGCAGGATGCACTGACGCAATGGTGGTATGGTCATAACGCGGTCGGCTTCTTCCTGACCGCGGGCTTTCTCGGCATGATGTACTATTTCGTGCCCAAGCAGGCTGAACGCCCGATCTATTCCTACCGGCTTTCGATCATCCACTTCTGGTCGCTGATTTTCCTGTATATCTGGGCAGGTCCGCACCACCTTCACTACACCGCACTGCCGGACTGGGCACAGACACTGGGCATGGTGTTTTCCATCATGCTGTGGATGCCGTCATGGGGCGGCATGATCAACGGCCTGATGACCTTGTCAGGGGCCTGGGACAAGTTGCGCACAGACCCCATTCTTCGCATGATGGTGCTGGCGCTGGCATTTTACGGCATGTCGACATTCGAAGGCCCGATGATGTCGATCAAGTCGGTCAACTCGCTATCCCACTACACGGACTGGACCATTGGCCACGTGCATTCCGGCGCGCTTGGCTGGGTCGGCATGATCTCGTTTGGTGCCATCTACTACATGGTTCCAAAATTGTGGCACCGCGACAGGCTGTATTCGTTGCGGCTGGTCAACTGGCACTTGTGGCTGGCCACCATCGGCATCGTGATATACGCGGCCGTCTTGTGGGTTGCCGGCATCACGCAGGGCCTGATGTGGCGCGAGTATGATGATCAGGGCTTCCTGGTAAACTCGTTCGTCGAGAGCGTTAGCGCCATTCATCCCGAGTACGTGATGCGCACGCTGGGCGGTGGCCTGTATATGATCGGCGGGCTGGTAATGGCCTACAACATCTATCGAACCATTCGTGGTGATGTCCGCAAGGAGGTCCCCATGGGAGCTGCCGGCATGACATCATCAACGGTTCCAGCAGAATAAGGGGCATCAAAAATGTCTATCCTCAACAGACACGGCGCCATTGAGCGCAATGTAACTTTGCTGGCGGTCGGGTCCCTAGTGGTGGTCATGATTGGCGGTATCGTTGAAATCGCACCGTTGTTCTATGTGAAGAACACCATTGAAAAGGTGGAAGGTGTCAGGCCCTATTCTCCCCTGGAGCTTGCCGGTCGCGACATCTACATCCGCGAGGGGTGCTACCTGTGCCACAGCCAGATGATCCGGCCGTTCCGCGACGAAGTCGAACGCTATGGCCATTATTCACTGGCGGCGGAGTCCATGTATGACCACCCGTTCCAGTGGGGGTCAAAACGAACCGGGCCTGATCTGGCCCGCGTGGGCGGCAGGTATTCTGATGACTGGCATGTCGCCCACCTGAAGGATCCCCGTTCGGTGGTGCCGGAATCCATCATGCCAACTTATGGTTTCCTGCTGACGACAAAGCTCGACACCAGCAACTTTTCCGGCCACCTGAAAGCCAACGCCACACTCGGTGTACCCTATACCCAGGAAATGATCGACCAGGCGGCTGCCGACGCAGCGGCCCAGGCTGACCCTGACAGTGATGGTGCCGATGCCGTCAAGGAGCGCTACCCGAAAGCCGTGGTCAGCAATTTTGACGGCGATCCGTCAACCCTGACCGAAATGGATGCAATGGTGGCCTACCTGCAGATGCTGGGCACCCTGGTCGACTTCAAGTCGTACGACGCCAGCTCGCAAGCCAACCAGCGATAGGAGGAAGAACTCATGGATTACAGTACATTCCGACAACTCGCTGATAGCTGGGGATTGCTCTACCTGACCATCCTGTTCGTGGGCATCGTGTTGTTCACGTTCCGGCCCGGCTCGAAAAAAATCGCGGACGATGTCGCACAGATTCCCTTGAGAGAGGACGACGATCATGGCAAAAAGTGAAATTGACGACGTCTCGGGCGTCGAGACAACCGGCCATGAGTGGGACGGGATCAAGGAACTCAACAACCCGTTGCCGCGCTGGTGGTTATGGACCTTTTACGCCTGCATCGCCTTTGCAGTCGGTTATGTGATCTACTATCCGGCCATTCCGCTGCTCGAAGGCTCAACCATGGGCATTTCCGGTGAGACGAACCGGTCACTGCTGCATGCGGAGCTGGCACAAGTCGATGCGGCCAAGGCCGGTTTGCTGTCCAGGATCGAAAGCACCGGTCTCGAAGACATTCGCAGCAATGAAGAACTGTTCCGGTTTGCCGTTGCCGGTGGATCGTCACTGTACAAGGTCAACTGTTCGCAGTGCCATGGATCGGGTGCTCAGGGCGCGCCGGGCTATCCCAATCTGAACGATGATGACTGGATTTGGGGCGGTGACCTGGACTCGATTTACACCACAATCAGGCACGGCGTTCGCAATGCCGAGGATGACGATGCGCGCGTTTCACAGATGCCGGCATTCGGTGATGGTGTACTGGAAACACCGCAGATTGCCGATGTGGCCCAGTACGTGCTGCAATTATCGGCCCAGGACCATGATGCAACTGCAGCCAAGAGCGGTGCAGCCATCTTTGCAGACAACTGTGCCGCCTGCCATGGTGACGACGGCAAGGGTGGCCGCGAGTTTGGCGCACCCAATCTGGCAGACGCGTTGTGGCTTTACGGCAACACCGGCGATCAGATTGCAGCCCAGATTACCAGGCCGAAGCATGGCGTCATGCCGGCTTGGGGACTGCGGCTGAGCGAAGCCGAGGTCAAGCAATTGAGCGTTTACGTACACAGCCTCGGTGGCGGCGAACAGGCCGCGACCCAGTAACTTGAGCAACATGGGTTCAATTGAACCCATGTTGCTCTAACACTTTGGAATCGATCAGGTTTATGATTTTTGGTTGATCCAGCCAAAAATCATCCTGATCTGTATATAGGGCACCAGCCGAAATGGCATCTGACACAAACGTCGAAACCTTTGACGCCGAAGCCGTCAACGCCAAGCACAAGCGCGAGCTCTACGCGGCTCGTCAGAAAATCCACCCCAAACGGGCCAGCGGTTCATTCCGCTCGCTCAAATGGGTGATCATGGCGGTAACCTTGGGGATCTATTACATAACCCCGTGGCTGCGCTGGGATCGCGGTGAATTTGCCCCGGATCAGGCCGTGCTGATCGACATGTCCAGCAGGCGCTTCTATTTCTTCTTCATCGACATCTGGCCACATGAGTTCTTCTTCGTGGCCGGTTTGCTGGTCATGGCCGGCATCGGTCTGTTTCTGGTGACGTCCACCGTGGGTCGCGCCTGGTGTGGCTACACCTGCCCGCAAACCGTGTGGGTTGATCTGTTCCTGGTGGTTGAACGGTTTTTTGAAGGTGATCGCAATGCCCGCATCAAACTTGATGCGGCACCCTGGACAACCGCGAAACTGGTCAAGAGGACCTCGAAACACGTCGTATGGCTGCTGATTGCAGTGGCAACCGGCGGTGCATGGATTTTCTATTTTGCCGACGCGCCAACCCTGCTCAAGGATTTCCTGACCGGCAATGCCGCTTTTGTGGCCTATGCCACTGTCGCCGTGTTGACAGCCACCACCTACGTGTTCGGCGGCCTGATGCGCGAACAGGTCTGCACCTATATGTGCCCGTGGCCGCGCATCCAGGCAGCCATGCTGGATGAACACTCGCTGACCGTCACCTACAATGAGTGGCGCGGCGAGCCTCGCTCACGCCATACCAAGAAAGCCATCGCCGAGGGCATCCCTGTCGGTGACTGTGTGGATTGCAATGCCTGCGTTGCGGTGTGCCCCATGGGCATCGACATTCGCGACGGCCAGCAGCTTGAATGCATCACCTGCGCCTTGTGCATTGATGCGTGTGACGGTGTGATGGACAAGCTCGGCCGCGAAACGGGACTGATTTCCTATTCAACGCTGTCGACCTATAACCAGAACATGGCGCTCGCCACGGGTGGTGCGCCGGGTGGTGCGATTCAGCCGGCGCTGGTGCGTCCGGAAAGCAGGCTTGCAGCAGGCGTGCAGCACTTCCACTGGCGCAACGTGATCCGGGTGCGCACATTGATTTACCTCGTCCTGTACGGTGCAATCGGTCTCGGGCTGCTTGCTGCACTGCTGATGCGCAGTCATCTGGATGTAAATGTTCTGCACGACCGCAACCCGCAGTTTGTGCGTCTCAGCGACGGGTCGATACGCAACGGCTACCAGATCAAGATTCTGAACATGAGAACCGAGCCGCGCGCATTCCGTATTGCGGTGGACGGGCTGAACGGAGCAACCCTGAAGCTCGAGGGAAGCGACCTGGGTCAGACCGGAGACGACATCCTTGATGTCAAGGCAAACCAGCTGCGCAATGTCCGTGCCTTCGTCACGCTGCCGAAAGACGCCATTGCCGCGAAGACATCCGACTTTGCGTTCAAGATTACAGACTCAGCCAGCGCCGACACAGTGACCGCAAACGTGCGGTTCGAAGCACCTTCAGGCACAGGACAATAGTTCATGCAGACACCGGCACCACATCCCAGGCCGTTTACAGGCCGTCACATGTTGTTCGCCATGCTGGCATTCTTTGGCGTTATCATCGCCGTCAACCTGACCATGGCGGTACTGGCCAGCACAAGCTGGACCGGGCTGGTGGTCAAGAACTCCTACGTCGCCTCGCAGGCGTTCAATCGCGAACTGGAACAGGCCAAGGTGCAGGCCGCTCGCGGGTGGACCGGCGATATCTCTTACCGTGACGGTTCGGTTATCCTGTCCCTGACCGACAAGGCGGGGCAGCCGGTTTTGCTGGACAGCACAATTGTCCAGGTCGGTCGCCCGGCGTTTGAACAGGCTGATCACCGGGTGGTGATGGTGCACCAGGGCCATGGCGTCTATCACGCCACGGACCCGTTGCAGCCGGGCATCTGGCAGGTATCGGTACGCGGCACGAGCAGCCGGGGTGACTATCGCCTCGACACCCGTCTCGTCATCAAGGCGGACACCGGACAATGACCTGCTGCAGCGCAAGCTCGGTTCCATCATCTGCTGCGCTGAAACACCGGCTGGACCATGAGCGCCTGCTGGCAGCGTCTCACACCACGCCTGATGGCAGCCTGCAGACCGACTTCATTGTGCCTTCCATGCACTGCGTCGGCTGCATTCGCACCATTGAGCGAGGTCTCGCGGACTTGCCGGGCGTCAAGAACGTGCGTGCCAATCTGTCCACCAAGCGCGTCGCGGTACAATGGCAGTCGCGCGATGACCAGCCCATCGACTTTCTGGAGATTTTCGCCGGGCTTGGCTTCGAGGCTTCGCTGTTCGACCTGGAAGACGTCTCGACCTCGGCGCGGCACACCGGCAGGCAGTTGCTGATAAGCCTTGCCGTAGCAGGTTTTGCTGCAGCCAACATCATGTTGCTGTCCGTGTCGGTGTGGTCCGGCGCGGATGCCGAAACCGCACAACTGTTCCAGCTGATATCGGGGCTGATCGCGGTTCCTGCATGCCTGTTTGCCGGGCGGCCGTTCTTCACCTCTGCACTGGCTGCATTGCGCAACAAACGCCTCAACATGGATGTGCCCATTTCACTGGCCGTGCTGCTGGCACTGGGCATGAGTGTCCATGAAAGCCTTGTCGGGCAACATGAAACCTACTTCGATGCCGCGGTAACCCTGCTGTTCTTTCTGCTGATCGGCCGCTACCTGGACCACATGATGCGCGAGCGGGCCCACAGCGCCGTCCTGCAACTGTCGCGCCTGGTGCCGTCCGGGGCAATCCGCCTGGATGCCGACGGGGCGCAATCATATGTGCTGGTCGCTGAACTGTCCGAAGGCGACGAGATCCTTGTTGCAGCTGGCGAGCGCGTGCCGGTCGACAGTTGTGTTATCGACGGGTTCAGCGACCTGGACCGCGCACTGGTAACCGGTGAAAGTACCAGTGTGGCCGCAGCCCCGGGGCTTGAAATTGAATCCGGCGTTCTCAACCTCTCGGGGCCTTTGACCCTGCGGGTCAGCCGGAGCGCCGACAAGTCGTTCGTCGCGGAAGTCGTGTCCATGATGGAAGCCGCCGAACACAGCAAGTCCGGTTATGTTCGCATAGCCGACAGGGCCGCTCGAATCTATGCACCGGTTGTCCATATTCTCGCCGCAGCCAGCTTCGCCGGCTGGATGATTGCAACCGGTGGCGACTGGCATACCTCGATATATGTATCGATTGCCGTGCTGATCATCACCTGTCCGTGCGCGCTTGGCCTTGCGGTTCCGATTGCCCAGGTTGTCGCCACCAACTGGCTGTATCGATCAGGTATCATGGTGAAGGATGGCGCAGCGCTGGAGAAGCTGGCCGAAGTCGACACCGGCGTGTTCGACAAGACCGGCACATTGACGCTTGGCACGCCACATGTCTCTGTTATTGACGGCGGCAGCCGGACTGATCGCGCTTTGGCAGGCATGCTGGCAAGCCTGTCATCTCATCCTGCAGCAAAAGCTGTGGCAGGCATTGCGGAAAACCGCTCAGGCCTGCTGTTGTCCGATGTCACCGAACTTGCCGGCTTTGGCCTGGCAGCCGTCTGGAAGAACAAGCCTGTCCGCCTTGGCCGGCGCGACTGGGTTGCACAGATCACCACCCATCACGCAGCCGCATCCAGCCATGATCAAAGTGAGGTGTGTTTTGCGGTTGCCGGTGGTGAACTGGTCAGCTTCCGGTTGTCCGATACGCTGCGCGCGGATGCTGTGTCCACCATTGCCGCGCTGCGGGCAGCAGGACTCGATCTGGAAATCCTGTCCGGCGATGGCGATGCGCCAGTACAGGTCGTGGCAGCCCAGCTTGGCATTGCCAAAGCCCAGTCCCGATTGAAACCGGCTGACAAGGTCATGCGCATTGCAGAGCTGCAGCGCCAGGGTCACAAGGTGCTGTATGCCGGCGACGGCCTGAATGACGCGCCTGCCCTCAGTGCAGCGCATGTGTCCATTGCCCCGGCGTTGGGATCGGATATCGGGCGCGCCTCGTCCGATCTGGTATTCACCGGCAAGGGTCTGGGTTCAATCATGACCGCACTGTCGGTCGCGCGGCGCACCAGCACTATTGTGCGGCAGAATTTCGCGCTGGCCATCGGCTATAATTGCATCGCCATCCCGTTTGCGGTGCTGGGTCATGTGACGCCGCTGATCGCCGCAATTGCAATGTCGGCATCGTCTGTCGCGGTTGTTTCCAACAGCTTGCGATTAAACCTTGTGAAGCATGCGGAAACCCCCCAGTCTGCGAAGACTGCGGCAATCACGCCGAGGCCCATCACGCGCCAACCGTCGGCGCCAACCAGCCGGGAGATCGCGAAATGAACCTTCTGGTATTCCTGATCCCCATCGCGCTGTTTCTCGGCTGCCTTGGACTTGCAGCGTTCATCTGGAGCCTGCGCAATGGCCAGTACGACGATCTCGATGGCGCCGCAGAACGCATACTGGATGATGACTAAAGCGCTTTCCTGACCGGTTGCATCGCCTGTACAAGCACGCACAACACCAGCGCGATGCCGGCCAGCAGGTAAAGCGACACCTGGAACCCGCCTGTATAATCGTGCAGCACACCAAACATCACCGGTCCCGAGACGCCTCCGATCTCGGCAAACGAGAAAAAGATGCCACCCGCCATGCCGGCCCGTTCCGGACCGACATAGTCCTGCTCGATCAGGGTGAGCATGCTGATCGTCATCATTGCGCCTGAGGCGGTGCCGACCAGCATCAGTCCGGCCACCAGCAATGGGTATGACCAGCCCTGCAGCGCAATGCAGCCGGCAGCCGACATCACGAACATGCAGACCAGCACCTTGCGGCGGCGGCGGGCCAGCGCCATTGCCGGGAATACCAGGGCTCCGATCACGCCGCAGATCACGGCAATGGAGGCCAGGTAACCGGCTTCGGCAGCCGACAGGCCGCCCGCCCGCAAAATCTCGGGAAGCCAGTTGCGCAGCCCGTGATCAATGGTGAACACCCCTGTGCCGACAGCCAAGAGCAGCCAGGTATTGCGATGCGATAACAGCCCTGCAGCATCGGCCAGCGCGTAGCCGCGCGGCGCTTCACCAGCACTGGTTTGGTCGCGTGCAATGCGCCTGCCTGTTATCCAGATCAGCAGCCAGATGACCCCGGCAGCCACCGCACAAGCTGCCCAAAGCCGCAGAATTGCCCGCCAGTCGCCCAGCACGGGCAGCAGGACGCTCTGGGTCAGGGAAAACGTCACGATACCCGCAATCGCTGGCGCGGTTATATAGATTCCCATGGCCAGCCCACGCTGGCTGCCTGAAAACCATTTTGAAACCGTCTGCGGCACACCGGCCGAGACAATCGGCCCGCCAATGCCGAACAGCGCAACGGCCAACAGCAGCGACCAGTGTCCGTCAGCCAGCGACCGGCAGATACCGGACACCGCAATAATCACCGCTGCCAGCACCAGCATTCTACCGGCGCCCAGCCGTTGCAGAACGAAACCGACCGGAATGGCGAGAAAGATATAGATAAACTGCCAGGCGCCCAGCACCATGCCCATGTCGGCAAGGCTCAGATTGAGCTCAGCAGTTATCTCCGGCACCAGCGGTGCAAGGCTCGTTATGCTCAGGCCAAACACAAAATACAGCAACCAGCAACCGAACAGCACGACCCATTTGAAACCGTCATCGGTCATCCCGCACCGGTTTCATGAAGGCGAAATCGCAGCCCTCGTCGGCCTGCAGCACCTGTTCGGCATAGAGTTTGTCATAGCCGCGCAACGTCGCTGTATCCCGCGCACTGG
>CAYRLR010000019.1:0-763 GCA_964424975.1 uncultured Anderseniella sp. | reverse complement strand
GACTGGTAATCTGCCCTGCGGCGTTCCAGTTCGGGCTCATCCACCAGCAGGTCAATGGTCTTGTTTTCAACCGAAAGGCGAATGCGATCGCCATTTTGCACCAGGGCCAGGGGTCCAGCCTGGGCGGCTTCAGGAGTGACGTGCAGAACGATGGTGCCAAACGCCGTTCCCGACATGCGCGCATCGGAAATACGCACCATGTCCTTGACGCCTTTCGACGACAGTTTCTTCGGGATCGGCAGATAGCCGGCCTCCGGCATGCCAGACGGGCTTGTCGGACCGGCGTTCTGCAGCACCAGAAAATCATCTGCCATGACATCCAGGTCCGGATCATCAATGCGCGCAGCCAGGTCTTCCAGCGAACTGAAAACCACGGCCCGGCCTTCCTTTTCAAACAGCGTGTTATCGGCAGCAGAGCGTTTCAGAATTGCCCCCTTCGGTGCCAGCGAACCGAACAGGGCCACCAGCCCGCCCTTGGGTTCCAACGGTGCCTGGGCACTGGAAATAACCTTCCGGTCCACCGGCTCAGATGGCTGGTTGATCCGGTCGCCCAGCGTATCGCCGGTGACCGTCAGGCAGTCGAGATTCAACAATGGCTTCAATTCGCGCAGCACCGCCCCAAGGCCGCCGGCATAGAAGAAGTCTTCCATATAGTGCGACCCGACCGGTTTCAGATTGACCAGGACCGGCGTTGTTTCGGACAGTTCATTCAGCCAGGTCAGCGGGAGATCGATACCGGCCCGTCCGGCGATTGCCGTGAGAT
>CAYRLR010000018.1:0-13848 GCA_964424975.1 uncultured Anderseniella sp. | reverse complement strand
GCATGGACGTTTGAAATATTCGATTCATTGAGTACCCTCCTTGGCAAAGCTTGCACATACGCGCAAGTTTGCGGCCAATGTTGTGCAACATTCTGGCAGAACGGAGATGAACCAGACATGAACCCGATTGAAATGACAGATGCCTCGCCGGATGTGCGAGCCGTTTATGATGACATATGTGCAACGCGCGGGGTTGCGGACGTAAACAATTTCTGGAAGTACCTGGCCAATGAGCCCCGGATGCTGGCGCATGTATGGAGCAGTCTGAAAGACCTGATGGGCCCCGGCGCGCTCGATCCGCTGACCAAGGAACTGATCTACACGGCTATCTCCATGTCGAATAACTGCGATTACTGCATGGCAAGTCACGGTGCATCCGCCCGGTCCAAGGGTGCCGATGACGCCATGATGAATGAACTGATCGCTGTTGTCGGCCTGGCCAACATGACCAATCGGTTGGCAACCGCCTACAAGGTGCCCGTTGACGAGGCCTTAAAGAAATAGGTTCTGACCCGAGCTGACGACCACAACTGGCACACTGCTTGCTTGTATCAGGCACAGACAAGGCGTTGAACGCGGCGGGCGGCGGCAATTGCGCCGAATTTCAACCCTGCGGCGCGATTCGCCCCATGGAAGGGAAAGCAAACCCTTGTGCAAGATAACGGCGTCAGATAAGGAAATTCGTCCAATGAACAAATTCATCAAATTCGTGGCTTTAGCAGCTATTGTTGCGTCTCCAACACTCGTGCTGGCACACACTGGCGCAACAGGCATAGTCAAGAAACGCATGGACGCCATGAAAGACGTGGGCGCGGTCATGAAGGAACTGGGCTCCATGGCCAGGGGCATTTCCGACTTCGACAGAACGACGGTTGCCAGGCGGGCCGGCGACCTGAAAGCACATGCGGCCAATATCCCGTCCCTGTTTCCCGAAGGCTCTCATCACAAGAGCGAGGCACTGCCTTACATATGGGAAGACTTTGAAGGATTTTCCAAAATTGCTTCAGATCTTGAAACCGCCGCAGCCACACTGTCCACCGTAAATGATGTCACCGCCCTGCCCGGCGCACTGGGCGCCGCCGGCAGGACCTGCAAGTCCTGCCATTCGGATTATCGAAAACCGTGACGAAAACCGAGCAAATCCTTGTTGCGGCCCTGTACAGGTTTGCCGTGTTCAACGACCCGGCGGAGCTACAGGGTCCGCTGTCCAGCATTGCCAGCCATCACGGCGTCAAAGGCACGCTTCTGCTGGCCCGTGAAGGCATAAACGGCACGATTGCAGGAACCCGCGAAGGCATAGATGCCGTGCTAGCCCACATTCGCAAGCTGCCTGGTTGTGCCGACATCGAGCACAAGGAATCGTGGGCACCCGAAATGCCTTTCAACCGACTGAAAGTCCGCTTGAAACGCGAGATTGTGAGCATGGGCGTCGAAGATATCGATCCCAACCAGATTGTCGGCACCTATGTCGAGCCGCTTGACTGGAACGAGCTGATCAGCGATCCCGATACGGTGGTCATCGACACCCGCAATGACTATGAAGTCTCCATTGGCACTTTCGACGGCGCGATTGACCCGAACACCAAATCATTCCGCGAATTCCCGGGCTGGCTGAATGTACGCCACAACGAACTTGCCGGCAAGAAGGTCGCCATGTTCTGCACCGGCGGCATTCGCTGCGAGAAGGCTACCGCGTTCGCAAAACAGGCAGGCGTCGACGAGGTCTACCATCTCAAGGGTGGCATTCTGAAGTATCTTGAGCTGGTGCCGCCGCAGGACAGCAAATGGCGCGGCGACTGTTTTGTGTTTGATGAACGCGTGTCCGTCGGACACGGGCTTGAGCCGGGAGATCATCAATTGTGCCGGGCCTGCCGGATGCCGTTGACGCGCGAAGACCTGGCATCCGAGATGTATGAAGAAGGTGTCTCGTGTGCCCACTGTCACCGCGACCGGTCGGACGAGGACCGGGCCCGCTTCCGGCAGCGCCAGCACCAGATCATGCTGGCAAAAGCGCGTGGCGAAAAGCACCTGGGTGACTGACTGACTGACTGATTGACTGCTGCCATCTCAAACGAACACCGCGCCCCTGATCGCTTTCACGGCAGGGGAACCGTGTTGCGAAGGAGCGCGGCGAAATAAGGCGGGCATTAGTTCCAGTCTGGGCCGGGAGGGGTAGACCGGCGCTTATGGTGCCCATTCTTCAGATCAGCGTTTGATTTTATTGTTGTCGCTTAACAATGCCCGGATACTTTTGCAGGGGATCGGGGGGCTTGCCTTTGCTTCGTCTTCTTGTTGTTCAACGCCTTGTTGTTGATGACCAAACTAGGCGGATTGCGGGGGTCTGAATGTGCATTTCATCACATTGTGAATCCAGCGCTTTTCCGGCGATTGCATCCAGAAAACAGGCGAACACGCGTGCGTCGCGGACACAATTGCCATTCACTCCTGAACCGTGCAATGGCGGTTTGACGAAAACTACCTGTATGTGTTCACGAAATTTTCGAGAATCTGACCCGGCACACGGACATCCTGGCGATGACAGGATGCAATGAGAGCGTCGGCGCTTGCCGGTGGAAAATACCCCTTGTCCCTGTATATCCTGATGCGCGCCTCGAAAACCCGGCTATCGGCCTCTGGATGAAACTGCGTGGCGTAGACGTTCGATTTATAGCGGATCATCTGGTAGCGGCAGGGACCGGACGCGAGCAGGTGCGAACAGCCCGGTGGCAGTTCCTGCACCGCCTCCTTGTGACCGACAAAAGCCATGAACTTGTCCGGCAGCCCCTTCAGCAGTGGTTCGGAGGTCCCGTCCGTGGTGACCTGGCATTCGACCGCGCCCACCGCTTCGCCAAAGCGGTCCTTGCTTACCCTGGCACCCAAATGATGGGCAAGAATGCCGATACCGTAACAACACCCCAGGAACGGAAAATCAGTATCCGTAATGGCGGGCATGAGGTTGAAGATTGCAGTCTCAATCCGTTTTTCCATCTCGGATTTTTCATCTTCCGAATCGCTCACGCAACCAGGGCCCCCGCCGACGATTACGCCGGCATGGTCCTGCAGGTTCAAATTGCCGGGTATGGGCTCGCGGTCGAGCCGGATCCGGATTGTTTCGGATGAGTTGAGACTACCCTTATCCAGGATGGCTTCATATTCGTCGTCCGACGCTTGCGTCTCGGGGCGAAGCTGCAAGATAAGAAATGGTTTCATATGCTGTCTACGGTGCCGGATTGTTCATCAAGGCTAGATGCGGAAGAAAAATCTTGAAGTCAGGTCAACCAGTCTGCGTCGACGTTTGCGCACATGCAACCAGCATTTCCCAGGACACCACTTGAGGTTTGATGCTGATCAAGACTCACGGGGTCAGCGTTCACTACCATGGCCCCCAAGGGCTGTTTTTTCCGATATAATGCACGAGTTCGAGATAATTGCTTCTAGCCCCCTCACCGACCCCGGCCTTGTAGAAGCAAAGCTTGTGAAATCTGATCGGCCCCGGACGGAGATTTTCTATCGCATGACGAAACGCAAGGGCACGCCCTCCATACCCAGCCTGCCACCAGCTGCCCGGATGCAGGAACTCGAGTTGAAACTGCTGATTGACGGCACAACCGGCGAAGATATCTGGACCCGTGCACTTGCGGCCGGACTGGCCAGTGTCCGTCCACGCGCCCGGCAAATCACAAGCACCTATGTCGACACTCCCGATCATGCACTGCGCCGGCAGGCAATGTCGTTGCGCCTGCGCAGTGACGGCCAGCGCTGGCTGCAGACAGTAAAGGTTCGTGCGTCACTGCACGGCGGCATGTCGAATGTCATGGAGCTTGAAACAACCGCACCGGGTGGGCGACTGGATATCTCGGCGATCCCTGATGAGAAACTGCGCGATCAAGTAAAAAATGCAGTTCAGGGCGCGTCGCTGAAACCGGTATGCGAGACCCTGGTGAAGCGAACCGAAGGCGAAGTCAGATCAGCAACCGGCACGCGCGCATTGCTGGCCGTCGATGTGGCGGAGATCAAGGCTGGCAAGCAATCGCGGACATTATACGAGCTTGAACTGGAACATCTCGAGGGGCCGCTGCACGGGCTGTTCGATATTGCCAAAGCGCTGCTGCCAGATGGAGGGGCGAGGTTCTCTACCCTGTCCAAGGCCGACCGTGGCTACCTGCTGGCCGCAACGGGAGAAATCGAGCCGGAAGTCGTGCCACGCAAATCCAGAGCGGTGGCAATTCGCAAGTCCCAGAGCGCAGCAAAGGTAGCTCAGAAGGTTCTGCGGGAATGCGCCGGACAGGTTGCCGACAATATCAATGCCGTGCTGCAATTGCCTTCAACCGAGGGACCTCATCAACTGCGCATAGGCCTGCGCCGCCTGCGCAGCAGCCTGCAGGTTTTCAAGGGTACCACAGGGTCTCCAACCGCGACCCATCTTGCCCGGGAGGCCGCATGGCTGGGTCAGGAAGTCGGCCGGCTTCACGATCTTGACGTCATTGTGCACGATCTCGTTTTGCCTGCGGGTATTGCCCAGCCCGGTGAGACTGGATTTGCCGCACTTGCTTCAGTGCTCGAAGAAAATGGCCGCTTCATTCGAGAGGAATTGCGGTCGACCCTGAGATCGCAAAAGGTGCATGTATTTCTGTTTGATCTGATGTGCTTTATCGAAACCGGTGGTTGGCTGATGCCTGAAAACGCAGGTCAGCCTGCAAAACCTGCAGTCGCGATAAGGAAAACGGCTGGAACTGCCCTGAACAAGCGGTGGGCGAAGGCCAGGAAACGAGCCCGGCATCTGGCACGGCTTTCCATTGCAGAGCGTCATGAATTGCGCAAGGAAATCAAAAAGTTGCGCTACGCAGTAGAGTTTCTGGGGCCGCTGTATCCGGACAGGAAACTCAAGCCGTTCCTGAAACGCCTCAAGAAGTTGCAGGACGTGTTTGGAGACATGAACGATGCCGCGATGGTCAAAACCGAACTGCTTGATGGTGCGATGTCGGGGACAGACACCACAGATATTCAGCGCGCGATCGGATGGATAATCGGGGCCAGCACAGCCCGGGCGGAACTCGACTTGCAACATGCACAGGACTTGTGGAAAAGCCTGCGCAATACGCCTGTGTTCTGGAGATAAACCGGCATTTCAAACACCGCACTGACAGACCACAAGCAAGAAACCGCGCCCCCTTTATCGCTGTGACGGCAGGGCAACCGTTTCGCGAGGGAGCGCGGCCAAACCAGTCGGGCATTTTCCAGTCTGGGCCGGGAGGGGTAAACCGGCGATCATGGTGCCCATTCTTCAGATCAGCGTTTGATTTTATTGTTGTCGCTTAACAATGCCCGGATACTTTTGCAGGGGATCGGGGGGCTTGCCTTTGCTTCGTCTTCTTGTTGTTCAACGCCTTGTTGTTGATGACCAAACTAAGCGGAATGCAGGGGGCTGAATGTGCATTTCATCACATTACGAAAATGTTTGTGCACGGAACCAGACTGCGAGGGTGTGTGCAGGCTTACCGGCGCTGATGCGGGTGAGACAACAACACCCAAAACGGTACATGACAATTCCATCGACAATCGCTACATACCGCGCATGCTTCATATCAATGCACTGACATATCGCGTCGAGGGACGCCTGTTGATCGACAACGCCACCGTTGCCCTGCCCGCCGGCCATACTGTCGGTTTCGTCGGGCGCAACGGCACCGGCAAGTCGACCCTGCTGAAACTGATCCTTGGCCAGATACCGCCCGAGTCTGGAACCTGCACGGTGCCGCGCAATGCGCGCATCGGCACCGTGGCCCAGGAAGCACCGAGCGGATCGGAAACCCTCATCGAAGTTGTGCTGGCAGCCGACAAGGAGCGTGCCAGCCTGCTTGCCGAAGCAGAAACGGCAACAGATCCGCATCGCATTGCCGACATCCAGATGCGTCTTGCCGATATTGACGCCCATACCGCGACAGCGCGCGCGGCTGCCATTCTGGCCGGTCTTGGCTTCAATGATGCTGCGCAGAACGAACCGTGCTCGGCATTTTCCGGTGGCTGGCGGATGCGTGTCGCACTTGCTGCAGCCCTGTTTGCCGAACCGGACGTGCTGTTGCTGGATGAACCGACCAACTATCTCGATCTGGAAGGCGTGATCTGGCTGAAGAACTATATCCGCACCTATCGCCACACGGTTCTGATCGTCAGCCATGATCGCGACCTGCTTAATGACGCGGTTAGTGCCATCCTGCATCTGGATCAGTGCAAGCTGACCCTGTACCAGGGCAATTACGACACTTTTGACCGCATCCGGCGCGAAAAACTCATCCTGCAAATGAAGATGAAGAAGAAGCAGGACGATGCGCGCCAGCACATGCAGGCGTTTGTTGACCGGTTCCGGGCCAAGGCATCCAAGGCAAAACAGGCCCAGTCCCGCCTCAAGGCGCTGGAGAAAATGGAGCCCATGGCGGACGTGATCGAGGATCGCGTCGCACCGTTCATGTTCCCTGCCCCGTCACGGCCGATCAACCCGCCACTGGTGCGGTTTGAACATGCCGCCGTGGGCTATGATGAAGGCAAGCCGATCCTGCGCAACATCGATTTGCGCATTGATGGTGATGACCGCATCGCGCTGTTGGGTGCCAACGGCAATGGCAAGTCCACCTTCGCCAAGCTGCTATGCGGGCGACTGCCGGTCATGGATGGTTTCATGCGCCATCACAAGAAACTGGACGTTGCCTATTTTGCCCAGCACCAGCTGGACGAACTGAACATGGGCGAAACGCCTTATGATCACTTCGTGGCGCTAATGCCGGATGCGACCGAAGCCCAGCGACGCACGCGTCTTGGTGCCTATGGTTTTGGCGCGCACATTTCGCACAACAAGGTGGAAACCCTGTCAGGTGGTGAGAAGGCGCGGTTGCTGTTTGCGCTTGCCGCCTTCAATGGCCCCAATATCCTGGTACTGGATGAGCCGACCAACCACCTTGACGTTGCAGCACGCGAAGCGCTGGTCACCGCGCTGAATGATTATGAAGGCGCTGTCATCCTGATCTCGCATGACCGGCACCTGATCGAGGCTTCAGTTGACAGCCTGTGGCTGGTCGATGACGGCACCGTCAAAGCCTATGACGGCGATCTCGATGCCTACTCGCAACTGATCCTTGAGAAGAGCCGCACAGCC
The DNA here is from genome assembly GCA_964424975.1 of uncultured Anderseniella sp. Lineage (GTDB taxonomy): Bacteria > Pseudomonadota > Alphaproteobacteria > Rhizobiales > Aestuariivirgaceae > Anderseniella. Next base: position 6,698 of record CAYRLR010000018.1, on the reverse strand, counting down.
CGGCGCGAGGCCAAAAAGGAATCCCGCGGCGGCTCTGCAGGCAATGGAGCCGGCAAGCCTGAAAAGCCTGTGCCGGAAAAGCCCAAAGTCAACCTGGTGCAACTTAAGAAACAGATTCAGCAAAGCGACAGCAAGATGCTGGAACTGCAGGAAAAAATCACGATCCTTGACCGGGCGCTGGCGGACCCGCAAATGTATGCGGCCCAACCGAAAAAGGCCGCAAGCTTCGCAAAACTGCGCGCCAGGCTTGCAGAGGACCTCGAGGCGACCGAGCTCAACTGGTTGCGGATGCAGGAAACCTTTGAGTCTGTCTCAAGTGGACCTGCCTGATCCGCTTAAGGCGGTTTGTGTTTGATGTGAACTTTTTGGACCGCTTTGGTCCTTGTTTCAACACGCTTTTTGATCCGAAAACCGCTTCACACTGTTCGGAAAGCGCATGAGAGCATCAACCGATCAGGTGGACTGGTCTGATCGGATAAAGCCCTTGTATTCCAGGGTGTTAGATCTATTTCATCCAGCCATGCGGATGGATAGTGCTCCACAACCTGGCGGGTTCAATCTGATCCGGAAAATTGCTGAAACAGCCTGGCAGCGACAGGTCGGGCATTGCCTGCGCCTGCCATCACCGTACAAAGGTCAGCGCGTCTGCCATATCGGCAAACCTGCGGTCTTGTTCCAGATCATCGAAAACACCACTGCAGTTCCCGGGACACAGGGTAATTTCGTTCAGCTTCAGTTCACCGTTTTCCTGCAAGAACAGATCCACACGGGCATACTTGAACTGTCCCCCGATGACCTCTGCAACTTTGCGCATTACGGGAAACTCTGCTGGTGCCGCTACAAATTCTCCCTGCGCAGTGCCATCGATATTGAGTTTCAACGGCCGAAAGTCCCTGTCATAGAGATTGCGCTGATAGGTCTCGAACCGGCACCTGATGTGCTGAATGAATCCAACCTCACCATCCAGGACAGTGAACTGGAATTCGTTTGGTGAAGCGGCCCCTGACACGGATGGTTCCAGGAAATATTCTTTTGGATAGGTGAAGTACCACCACTCCCCGCTGCCTTCCACATCGGAACGACGTGGCCATTTGCGGGCTTCTGACAAGGTCTTGTGGCGAATATATTCCGAGATCGGATACGCGACCCGGACCTGGTAACCGGAACCGTAATTGGCCTTGAAGAAATAGTGGCCCGGCGGAATCTCGTCATTGGACGGCAGATTGACCCGATCCGATACCCAGGCCGGTTTGACGGAAGAAATCAGGTGCGCAATGTGCGATGGGATGAAACTGGCAACTGCCAGCTTGTTGCCCGGCGAAGGATGCGGAATATCGCAGAAAACCTTCATCCAGAACAGTTTCTCATTGTAGGTCCTTGGGTTGACGAGACTCGGCCACGCCCCATGCACCGACCGATAAAACTCGGCACCGCGGGCAATGGCGAGTATCAATTCATCGGGATTGTAATAGTCTATCCCGCGGAGGTGATTTGGCGATGGCGGTCGTTCGATCCGCTCGCCATACAGTCGGCGAACTGCCTGCATTTCAGTTGTAGCATAAGAAAGAGCACACCGGCTCACTCCAGTTCGCGGCAACCACCGCTGCAATCTGTCAACGAATCCCATACCCACAACTCACGTAGCCCAACTGTCGCAACGTCAGAGTATGAATGAATGCTCAGATTATCAACAAGGAGCTCGCATCAATATTAATTTTCCTGGTATTGCCTGCACGATAACCCGCTGAAAACGTGGTGCTAATTCAGGTAATACACCACTATGTACAGCGTCAGCAGGATCATGATGTACAGCGCGCCGAGACCGGTTGCAGAGGTGGCCCGCAGAATAAAACCATCGCGTTCGGACAATTCATCCAACCCGTCACGCCCGGCTTTCAGGACCGACAGCACCCTTTTCTCAACTCCGGTTCTCATCGCGGCACACACATCATAGACCCGGTTGCCAGCATTGAAGATCGCTACCCGCCAGATCCAGTCGAGGTCCAGGGTTATGGTCAAAGTCCGCTTCATGTAATTGAGCAGCAGGAAGAAGGCGAGCCCTGAAAACAGCAGTAATTGCAGATAGAAAACCAGTTTTTCGGGTTTGTAGACCGGTACAATCGCCGCATTCGGCAGCATGGCATAAAGCGGCTCCGGATAGACGCCGAGAGCAATGCACAGGAATGCGAAGAAGACCATCGCTGCAGCCATGTTCCACGGGGCGTCCTTGGGCCTGAGGCCGGAGTCCTTCTGGAAGAATACGAACCAGGGGAACTTGATGCCTGCGTGCAGGAAAACACCGGCCGATGCTGCTGCCAGCATGTACCAGACAAACACCAGGTGTTGCTGTTCAGCGGCCACTGAAATCATGGTCTTGGTGGTATAGCCCGATGTGAGCGGGAATGACGAAATCGCCAGCGCGCCAATGATCCCGCAAACGCAGGTGACAGGCATGGTTCGGAACAATCCGCCAAGATCGGTACATTTGCGCATACCCGTACGATGCAGCACCACGCCGGCACTCATCAGCAGCAATGCCTTGTAGATGATGTGGGCAAAAGCATGCAGCGCCGCGCCATTGAGCGCCAGTTCGGTACCGATACCGACGGCGGTGACCATGAAGCCGACCTGGTTGATAATCGAATAGGCAAGAATTCGCCGCGCGTCGTTTTCCAGCAATGCGTAAATGATGCCGTAGAACACCATGTAGAGCCCGACCCAGATCAGCACCTGTTCGCCGGGGAACAGCAGGATCAGGGCCAGCACGGCTGTCTTGGTGGTGAAGGCGGACAGGAAGACCGCGCCGGTCGGGCTCGCTTCGGGGTACGCATCAGGCAACCAGGACGAGAACGGCGGCGCTGCTGCATTGATCAAAATGCCGGCCAGGATCAGCCAGCGGTCGAGATCGGTCGCAAGCATGGCCTCAATCTCGAGAGACCCGGTATGAACATAGACGCCCTCAATGCCGATCTTCAGCAGAATGCCGGACAAAAGATGCATCAATGCATAACGGATGCCTGCGCGTCGCGACGCCTCCGTCCCACCGCACCACACCACAATGGTGGAGAAGATGGCCATCATCTCCCACCAGATTAACAAGGTGAGCAGGTCACCTGCAAACGATACACCGACGGCGCCGGATGCATAGGCAAATGCTGCACCGAGTTCAGCGGTCTTGGCGGTTCGGAACGAGTACAGCGCCCCGGTAAACGCCATGATGGTGAACACTGTCGCAAACATGCGCCTGACCGGCGATACTTCCAGCGGCTGGATCTGATAATCAAGGAACCGGGTCGAGATCAACACACCGTCCGGCAGTGACCAGATGGCCCACAAGGTAATCAATGGCGCGACAAGCACAATGATCGCGCGCGCGTTCGGACGTGATATCACCGCCATGAAGGCGGCAAACAGCAGGATCAGGGCGGGTGGAAAGCTTTCAAAGATCATAATAATCATCCTTCCGCTTCAGGATGAAACCCAGCACCTTGGCCGCAAACACCATGGCCACGCAGACCAGGAAGCCGAACACGGCCGGGAACGCAAACCATTCATCAATGCCGTGAAAATGCCCTGCCGTGCCGGTGAACCATTCCGACGCGACAGTAATCGCCAGCACAATTATCCCGCCTATCCAGATCTTGCGAATGGTCTCGGGGCGCACCAGCCAGTGATCGTCGACGGGAGCTGTGTCAGGTTTTTTCGGAGCGCGTGCCATGATCTATTTCACCAATATCTGTGCTTCGAGATCAGCAATCGGCTGATGGAAAATAAAGAATGCGAAGGTCAACAGGGCTGTGAAAGTCAGTGCCGCGACCATCGGCCAGGGTGCCTCGCCATGTGGTCTGGCCGGTTTGACATCTTCCTCATAGAAGAAGGCAGCAAAGATAAACGGCAGGAAATAGGCTGCGTTCAGCAGGGTTGATACTATCAGTGTGGCAAGTGCCAGATAGTTGTCATCCTGTATGGCACCGCCAAGAATATACCACTTGGAGATGAAGCCCCCCGTGGGCGGCACGCCGATCATCGACAGGGCGCCGATCGAGAATGCAGCCATGGTCCATGGCATGCGCCGGCCAATGCCGCGCATATCGGTAATGTCGGTTTTCTTTGAGGAGACATAGATGGCGCCTGCGGCGAAGAACAGGGTGATCTTGCCGAAGGCGTGCGCCATCATGTGCATGGATGCGCCAATTTCCGACAATGGCTTCAGTACGGCAGCGGCCAGCACCACGTATGATAGCTGTCCGATGGTCGAATATGCCAGCAGGCGCTTGAGGTTGGTCTGGCGCAGCGCGATGAAACTGGACACCACAATGGTGAAACAGGCTATCCAGATAATCAGCCTGTGGCTTGGCTGGCTGAACAGAAAGTCGATACCGAAAATATAGACGAACACCTTGGTGATGGTGAACACGCCGGCCTTGACGACGGCAACAGCGTGCAAAAGCGCCGAGACCGGCGTTGGGGCCACCATCGCGGCAGGCAGCCAGCGGTGAATCGGCATCAGGGCAGCCTTGCCAATGCCAAATGCGAACATCAGCAGCAACACACCGACCAGGGGCTCGGCGATCTTGCCTTCCAGAATGCCGCCCGGTGTGAAATCCAGTGTCCCGGCAAGCGAATATGTCCAGATCATCGCAGGCAGGAACAGGCCGATGGACGTGCCCAGCAATATCCCCATATAGACGCGTGCAGACTTTACAGTCGCTTCATCGCCCTTGTGGGCCACCAGCGGGTAAGTCGAAATGGTCAGCACTTCGTAGAATATGAACAATGTGAGCAGGTTGGCGGAAAACGCGACCCCCACCGCAGCAAACAGGGCAATAGCGAAGCAAACATAGAACCTGGTCTGGTTCTTCTCATTGTTGCCGCGCATATAGCCGATCGAATAGACCGAGTTTACGATCCAGAGCCCCGATGCAAGAGCAGCAAACAGCATACCGATCGGTTCGACCTTGAAGGCGATTTTGAGGCCCGGCAACATTTCAACAAAATGCAACTCCGGGCGCCCGCCTGCCTGCAGCGTGGGGATCAGGCTCCACACAACGCAGGCCAGGGCAACCGCAGTTGTCAGCGTTACGGTTTCGCGCACATTGGGCCAGCGGCCGGTCAGCGCAATAGCAAGGGCGCCGACAAGCGGTATCGTCAGCGCGTAGAAAATGGTGTCGGCTTCGCTGAACATCATGGCGCAACACCCAGCAAGGTTCTCGCCGCTGTAGAGGCAAGGCCAACCGGCACGGACGAGTCGACGGCAAACCACACGCCGGTCAGCACCACGACCCATGTCGGGATCAGCATGGCCAGGGGGGCTTCCTGCGTTACCGGCACTGGCACGAGGTTCACGGAAATAGGCCACCTCGATGACCTTCCAGACATAAATCACAGCCAGCAAGGATGAAACCAGGATCACAACAATCAGGAAAACACCAAGCCAGCCCTTTTCCAGGGCTGCCAGCACCAGATACCATTTGGAAATGAAACCCGGGGTCAGCGGCACGCCAACAAGCCCAAGTCCACCGATGACAAAGGCCGCCATGGTCCAGGGCATTGCCTTGCCGGCGCCTGCCAGGTTGGCCACGTTCATCGTACGATAGCGCAGCGCAAGACAGGCAACAGCCATAAACATTCCACCCTTGATCAGGCCATGATTGAACATATGAACGATGGCCCCGGTCAATCCGGCGACCGACGTCATGGCCATGCCGAGCGCGATGTAACCGATCTGCGCAACAGACGAATAGGCCAGAAGTGTCTTCAGATTTTTCTCGTAGATTGCCAGCAATGACCCGACAAACAGTGCCAGCACCCCGAGCGGAACCAGGAACAGGGTCAGCTGAATGTCGTGGTTGGCGATGCTGTTCTGGAAGATCGCATAGTCAACCCGCATCAACACGTACAAGGATACCTTGGTAGAGGCTACCGCGATAAAGACCGTCACCGCATTGGGGGCGAAAGTGTAGGCATTCGGCATCCATGAATGCAGCGGAAAAACAGCCGCCTTGACGGCCAGACCGACCGACACGAAGCCCGCGGCCACAAGCACCAGGCGGATGTCTTCAGCCTGCCCTACCCGCGCAGCCAGATCAGCCGTGTTGAGGGTTCCCGTGACCATGTACAGGAAGCCGACTCCGATCAGGTAGAAGGTGGCACCGACCGTGCCCATGACAATGTAGCGGTAGGTGGAGATCAGGGCGCGCCTGTCAGGGCCAGCCGACACCAGGACATAGGTTGACAGGGAAGAGATTTCCATGAACACGAAAATGTTGAAGGCGTCACCGGTTATGACCATGCCGACAAGGCCGGCGGTACATAAAAGCCAGGCTGCGAAAAACGCCGGCGCCGTTTCCTCGCCGACTTCATCAGCGAGGCCCTCGACCAGACCCGCGGCTGGTTCTACGCGCTTCTCGCCATCAGCACCGTCGTCTTCGGCAAAGACAAGAAGCCCTGGCCCCATCCCTTCCGCAACTGCATCTGCCTCGGCCTCGTCCTCGGCGAAGACGGGCTCAAGCTCTCCAAGCGCCTCAAGAATTACACCGACCCCAATATCCTCTTCGAGAAGTTCAGCGCCGACGCCCTCCGCTGGAGTTTCATCGCCAAGACGCCCCCGACCACCAGCAGCCGCCTTTCCGAGAAGACCGTCGAAGAGGCGCAGCGCGAACTTCTCATACGCTGGTACAACGTCTACAGTTTCTTCG